>CAZCIE010000050.1:0-3088 GCA_964498955.1 uncultured Saccharimonas sp. (SeqCode)
ATAAAGATACAATAGAACCAAGAACTATCATAATTTTGAATGATTTAGTTGAAAAAACTTTGATGTTTTTAAAATCGATTGATTTATCAGCAGCAATTAATTCATATTTGTTTTTCAGATTACTAGAATGGCCGGGGCTGTCAGAAATAAAGTGCTGGGCGTAGGGAAAACAAACAACTTGTGATGGCACCTTTTCGAAAAGACCAGGAAACCAGTTGTTAGAATCAATGCTGACCTTTTTAGCAGGGATTTGCAAGGCTTTCTCGACCTCTAGTGGGTCAAAACGCAATGAAAAAATATCGGCACTTTTTTATTAAAGTTGCTACCATAACCGATTGATAGGTTGCCTTCTAGCCATAATCGCTGGTCAAGCGCTTTCATGGCGCCGTCCTCGATATTGGTGTTGTATATTAACTCCCGACTCTTGTCTTTACGTTTGACATCAACATATAATCTTCCACGATGGTTAATGGTTATTACCGACTGTTCGCTATTTGGTGAACTAAGGCCGTTTTTGCTATCAAAGCTAATTGTATTAGTATCATAATCAACAATTATCCAGCTTAGTAAATTAGTTTTTTTATCTTTGGCAATTATGTAAAACTCGGTTCGTACGCCCCAAAAAGCACTGGTGTGGGCACGTATATTGCCAAAGATACAATAATATTTTGGCTCATCGTCTTTAAAGATTTTTGTTTTGATTAATTCAAAGCCATCTGGCAATAATGTCCTTGCTTGATCAAGATCAATTATTTCGTAACACAAGAACGAGCTGTATGGCTCAACCACAAAGCCCATATAAGGAGTCTTTTTTGAAGAAGCACGTACAATTCTTTTTTGAATAGATTTTGGTAACATTTGATTAAAATATTGCAAAAAGTGTAATGAGCCAACAGTTATCGGGTCAATTAATCGCTCAACTTCTTTTGTAAAATTAGCTTGTTTCATTTACAACTCCTATTATGCCTTAAATTTGCTGATTATTTTGCTGGTTTTCTATGATGACAAGATCTGAAATATTTTTCCCCATAATGCTTGCAAATCGTTCTAACTGTTGAAACTTGCAATAAGGTATTGGGATATTATTATTGTCAAAAACTCGATAATAATGATCAAAAACACGGACCTCACCATTAAAAGCTTTTGCAATAGTTGGATCGTTTACTTGTAATATATACCATTCGGTTTTGGTTGATAAAATCCTCTTAATCTTTGCGTAATGATTAAACGGCATTTATTTTAATAGTGATTTCATCTGTTTGGCTATCAAATTTGTTGCAAAAACTGGGTTGATTCGATACAAACGATTCATTAAATTTGAGTCTTTACCGGTGAATATTTGTAACTGGTCTTTTTCGATGCCTGCAATAATAATTTTTGCAACTTCACTCGGTTGTAGCATCGGGAATTCTTGCTTTTTTGCGTCACCGGAATCTGTTGGCATATCAATCCCAGAATTACCAGATATATTTGTCGCGGTAGCGCCAGGGAAGACTACGGACACATTAACATTAGTGTCTTTAAGCTCAGCATATAATGCCTCGGTCATTAACTTAACAGCGGCTTTTGATGCACCATAAATACCTTGTCCCGGGACAGGCAAAAACCCGCCCATACTAGATACGTTTACGATATGTGCGACAGGTCGTTTAAGCAAATAAGGTAAGAATGACTTAACTACATATAAAGTTCCGAAAAAGTTGATGTTCATTACACGGTCAATTGCATCATAGTCTAGGTCATTAATCTTCACAAATGGCTGAATAATACCTGCGACGTTTATGATACCATCTATCTTGCCTTGTCTTTTTATAATATTTTTGGGTAGCTTTTCAACCGCTTTCCTGTCAGTAATGTCCACTTCGTAAGTTGTAAGATTTTTTGCCTTTTTGCCGACAGCTAATTCAAGTTCTTTTAGGCTAGTTTTCCTTAAATCGACTGCGGCGACTTTTGACCCTTTTTCAAGTAATCCTAAAACCAGTTCTTTGCCTATCCCGCCGCCCGCACCGGTTACCATAAAGATTTTTCCAGAAACTTTCATCTTACCCCCTTAATTTGTATGTTTATACAATATCATATTAGACCGTAAATTGAAATTTCAATTTATTATAGGCTATAGATGCGAAGTAATGTATCATGGATATATGAGTACAACTACAGCCAATAAATTAATAACTAAACGAGACGAAGATTTTGCTAATTGGTATACTGATGTTGTTAGAATTGCAAAGCTAGCATCGTATTCAAGCGTTAAAGGTTTTGTTGTTTTTGAGCCAAATGGGTTTGCTATTTGGGAAAAGATTCAATCTATTTTGGATGCCAAATTTAAAGAAACAGGCCACAGAAATGTATACATGCCCTTGCTTGTGCCAGAATCTTTAATGGCGAAGGAAGGTGAGCTGATAGCTGGCTTTTCGCCAGAAGTTGCATGGGTTACTGCAGGTGGCGATAAACAATTAACCGAAAGGCTATGTATTAGGCCGACCTCTGAATCGTTATTTAGTGATTATTATAGTAAAAATGTGACTTCTCATGCTGATTTACCGATGAAATATAACCAATGGTGCAGTGTTGTTAGGTGGGAAAAGGAAACCAGACCATTCCTGCGAAGCCGAGAATTTTTGTGGCAAGAAGGACACACCGTCCATGAGTCCCAACAAGAGGCCGAGTACGAGACAAAAACTATGCTTGGTGTTTACAAAGATTTTTTGGAAAATTACCTGGCAATACCAGTTATCACAGGCTTAAAAACCGAGAGTGAAAAATTTGCAGGTGCAGAATACACAATGACAGTTGAGGCACTAATGTTTAACGGTGTTTCGTTACAGTCCGCTACAAGTCATTATTTTGGCCAAAAGTTCTCAAAAGCATTCGACATTTCATTTTCTGACAAAGATTCAAATAAACAATACGCTTATCAGACATCATGGGGGATGTCGGCTAGGGTTATCGGCGGTATGATTATGGTTCATGGTGATGACAAGGGATTGGTGCTGCCGCCAGCAATTGCACCTTATAAAGTCGTTATTTTGCCGATTGTAAGCACCGAAAAAATAGCTTCGAGTATAATGACATATTTACAAAAAGA
>CAZCIE010000050.1:3098-4344 GCA_964498955.1 uncultured Saccharimonas sp. (SeqCode)
CTTCAAAGTTTGTTAATGAAATTTTAAACAAGGCAGGACTGACTGCTTATATTGATGATAGTGACAAAAGTGCCGGGTACAGATTCGCAGAATCTGAAGTTCAGGGGATTCCAATTCGACTAGAGATAGGCGAGAAAGACTTAGCGGAACATGTTTATACGATTGTGCGCCGAGACACCGGTGCTAAAGAAAAGGTATCTCAAGATGTTGATGTGGTTGAATATATTACAAAAACACTATCGTTGATTCATAAAAACCTTTTCGATAATGCTAAAAAACGAATGCTTGAACAGACATATGAGTGTCATGATTTAGACGAAGTAAAACAGCTGATGGAGACCAAGCGTGGTTTTATCAAGGGCATGTGGTGCGGTAGTCACGAATGCGAACTGGCGATGAAAGAAATAAAGGGCTTGAAGTCTCGCTGTATTTTGCCAGACGACAAAGCTATCGATGATAGATGTGTGGTCTGCGGCAAACCAGCCGACAAATTAGTTGTCTGGGGAATTCAGTACTAAAACATCTTACAGTTTCGACAAAATCTGTAGCGCAACTGAAAACAGTTTTTCCGAGTTACGATCACACTTATCATCACATTTTCCGTCAATATTATCGTCGCATATCAAAAACTCAGCAAATTTAATGTTGCGAAACTGGGATACTGCCAATAGTGACGCTAGCTCCATATCTACCGCCACGCAGCCTTTTTGTTTCATTGATATCAGTTTGTCTTGCGTTTCGCGATATACGGCGTCAGTTGTCCAAACTTTTCCAACAAGATATCGCAGGTTATTGCTAGAAAAAACACTTTCCATGATTTTTTGCGATTGTTTGTCTTGGTTAACTTCGTCCGACGGTGGCAAATAGTGATAGCTAACACCTTCTTCGCGCATTGCAGAGATTGGAATAATAATCGTGTTTTTCGCAATCTTTTTATCCATTGCACCACAGGTGCCAAATGCAACAATTTTGTCTATTCCACTAGCAATTAACAGCTCTAAATCAGCCGCTGATGCCGATCCACCTACATTTGGGTACACTAATAATATCTTTTCGTCATTATATATATAAATTCGAAAAGTGCTAAAAACTCGTCCTTGATTATTTTTCGCAGGAAAGACTTTTAGACTTTCGTCTTTTTCAACAAAGTCTTCCCAGACTTCATCATCAAAGATAAACAGTGCCTTTGACGGGCTGCCAACAATATTTAGTGATGGTGGTTCAAATATAGTTTTATTACTTGGAT
>CAZCIE010000051.1:0-4049 GCA_964498955.1 uncultured Saccharimonas sp. (SeqCode)
ACAAGAAAGTTTGGTAAATAGTGGTGGGTGCGCTACTTGGTGTCATTGTTGGTTTAGTTGCATTGGTGATGCTAGTAGTTATACACGAATTTGGCCATGCTATTGTGGCAAAGCGTTGCGGGGTACAGATTGAAGAGTTTGGGATTGGGCTGCCTCCAAAAATCTGGAGCAAAAAATTAAAAAATGGGATTATTTTTTCAATTAATTGGCTTATGTTGGGCGGATTCGTAAAGCTTAAAGGCGAATATGATGAAGCAAATCAAAAAGGTGATTATGGTGCGGCGACTTTTTGGCAAAAGACAAAAATATTATTTGCTGGAGTAACAGCAAATGCTATGTTTGCTGTTGTTATAATTACAGTACTATCGCTATTTGGTATGCCAAAACTTTTTGATAATCAGTTTATTGTTAATAGTGATGCCAAAAAAGTTACCATGCCAGTTGAAATAGTAAATGTGGCATCTGGGTCGGCTGCTGAAAAGATAGGGTTAAAACCTG
Source organism: uncultured Saccharimonas sp. (SeqCode) (assembly GCA_964498955.1). Classification (GTDB taxonomy): domain Bacteria; phylum Patescibacteriota; class Saccharimonadia; order Saccharimonadales; family Saccharimonadaceae; genus UBA1547. The sequence continues at coordinate 499 of CAZCIE010000051.1, forward strand.
GCGATATTATGACAAGATTTGCTAATGAGGGAGTTACCTCTGATGAACAGCTAGACAAGTTGATAGATAAATATAAGGCAAAACAAGTTGATATATCATATATCAGAAACGGTAAGATTATTAACTCAAAAGTACTACTGGGTAGCGATATTGATAAGGGTTATTTGGGCATTAGCATGGGCCAACGTGAGTATACCCGTTCAACCTGGTCAGCTCCAATTGTCGGTGTTGTAACAACCGCTCAGTTTTCATGGGAGACAGCAAAAGGCGTTGGGCAACTAATTAGTAATCTGTCAGGAAATTTTTTGGGGCAATTTAGTTCGGATGCCAAAGTACGCAATGCTTCTACTGCAAAGCTAAAAACTGTAGGTGATAGCGTGGCTGGTCCTGTTGGTATTGTCGGGATTATTTTCCCTGCAGCTGAAAAATCTGGTGTTACGCAGATTGCCTTGTTGGTTGCAATTATCTCGGTTTCTTTGGCAGTGATGAATGTGTTACCAATTCCAATGCTAGATGGCGGAAGGTGGTTCACGATGGTGATATTTAGACTATTCCGAAAAAAGTTGACGATGGCAAGAGAAGAAAAAATTCAATCATTTGGGTTTTTTGTGCTGATGGGGCTAGCATTAATAGTGACAGTTTTAGATGTTAAAAAAATATTATAAGTGGTCAATATTTATATTGTTACCTTTTTGGGTGTATTTTAGCTTTTTATTATCACAGCTAGTAGCCGTTGGCATTATATGGTTATTAAAACAGATTGGTGCACCCATAACTTTGATAAATAAGTCAGTGTTTGAAGCAACATGCACAGCATTTATTTATTTGCTTACTTTGGCAATTGTGATATTTGTTCCAATGATGGCAAAAAAAGTTCATACAAATATGAAAGAAATAGGTCTTGATAGGCTGCCGATTTGGACAGAAATATTTATCGCGCCAGCAGGCTTGGTCATATATTTAATCTTATCAGCCGTGTTGATGTATATTGGGTCCAAAATTATTCCAGGTTTTGTGATTAACCAAGCTCAAGAAGTTGGTTTTAGTCAGCTTTCTCGTAGGTATGAATATATTTTAGCTTTTGGAACACTGGTTGTCCTTGCGCCATTTGCTGAAGAGGTTTTATTTAGGGGATATTTGTTTGGTAAACTTAAAAAACAAATTCCGGTTTGGGTGGCGATACTTGTCACAAGTGCTGTTTTTGGTGCGTTTCATGGCGCCTGGAACATCGCGATTGATACTTTTGCATTAAGTATTATTTTGTGTGTTTTACGCCAAATTACAGGGAGTATATGGCCTTCAATAGTACTTCATATGATAAAAAATTCCATAGCCTTTTATATCCTATTTATTAATCCAAGTTTCATTACATCATTATTAAAATAATAGATAAAAATTGTTGTTGACACGTCAGTATTTGCTTGGTAGACTTAATTATCCGCAATATATTATTAGTGTGTTGTTGGATATATATGTGGTGCTTTATAGGCACCTTTTTCTAAGCGAATAAGGAGACGAGTTATGAAAAAGCAATATAAGATTACTAACGATGGGAAAAAAGAACTTGAGAAAGAACTCAAGGATCTTAAAAGCCGTCGTGGCGCAATTGCTGAAAAGATTTCTGAAGCTCGCGATTTTGGAGATTTAAGTGAAAATGCTGAATATGATGTTGCTCGCGAAGAACAGGGCATTGTTGAGACCAGAATTGCAGAAATTGAGGATATTTTACAAAACGCCAATATTATCAAGACTGGTGCAAAGTCAAAGATATCATTAGGTAGCACGGTAGAGCTTAAATATGGTAAAAAACAAGTTGTTTATACCATTGTTGGTCCAGTAGAGGCTAACCCAATCGAAGGTCGCATTAGTGATGAGTCACCAATCGGCATTGCGCTGTTTGGTAAACAAGTTGGTGATAATGTTGTCATTACTACACCAAAGGGTAGTGTCAAATACGAGATCGCTTCTATAGCCTAATCTAACACCTACCATATACCAACTACCATCTACTATTTGTGTTATACTTTATTGTATATGTCGACACTAAAAGATTTTCGAGACGAACGGTTACGCAAGCTAAAAACTTTGCAAGATTTAGAGTTGAACCCGTATCCAGCCGAGGCAAACAGGACTCACAATGCAGGTGATATTATTAAAGATTTTGATAAGTTTGAAAGTCAAGATACTACAGTTGCCGGAAGAATAATGGGACTTCGCAAATTTGGTAAATTAGCGTTTATTGTATTGCGTGATTTTTCTGGTCAAATCCAATTATTTTTAAAAAGCGAAAATGTATCAGAGCTTGACGCCGAGAAGGGCCAAATTGGCATGGCGGAATTGCCACTACTGGACACCGGTGATTTTATTGAAGCTACGGGTAAGGTTGTTAAAAGCAAAACTGGTGAGATTTCGATTGATGTTACTAATATGCGGCTACTTACCAAATCACTTCGTCCGATGCCTACAGTTATTGAGGGCTTTACCAACAAAGAAGAACGTTTGCGACGTCGTTATATTGATATGAATGTTAACTTGGATGTCCGTGACCGATTTGTGCGACGAAGCAAATTTTGGCAAGCAACTCGTGATTTTTTGAATGAAGCTGGTTTTATAGAGATAAATACGCCAATTTTGGAGCACACAACTGGCGGGGCCGATGCCAACCCATTTGTGACCCATATGGATGCATTAGACCAGGATTTTTACCTAAGAATTAGTCAAGAGTTACCGCTAAAACGGTTGATCGGCGCTGGTTTTGAAAAAGTCTATGATTTGGGGCCACGATTCCGCAACGAAGGCTACACCGATGAGCATTTGCCCGAACATATTGCTATGGAGTGGTACTGGGCATATGCCAATTGGCATGATGGTATGAAATTTATGGAGAAAATGTACAAAACGGTGCTAGAAAAGACTTTTGGTACGCTGAAATTCCATATTAATGAAATGGATATAGACATGGACGGGACATGGGAAATTTGGGATTATGCAACTGTAATCAAAGATCGCTACGATATTGATGTTTATGATAGCAGCTTGGATCAAGTCAAACAGGCATTAATTGATAATAATTTGGAAGTCGAGAAAACCGAAAATCGCGCCAGGGGAATTGATAAATTATGGAAAAACATACGTAAGGATGTAGTTGGTCCAGTTTGGTTAATTAATACGCCAAAGTTTATCAGCCCACTTGCAAAAAGCAATCCTGATGGTCGCAGCGTTCAGCGATTTCAGCCAATTATTGCAGGGTCAGAGCTTGGTAACGGTTTTTCGGAATTAAATGACCCAATAGATCAATTGGGCCGATTTGTGCAACAGCAGGGAATGCGCGATTCAGGTGATGATGAAGCGATGATGCTAGACATTGATTATGTCGAGATGTTGGAATATGGCATGCCACCAGCTTGTGGCTGGGGCCTTAGCGAACGAGTATTTTGGGTGTTTGAAGGCGTAACAGCGCGAGAAGGTGTGCCTTTTCCGCAACTTCGTGCCGAAATTGATAGTACGACCAAAGACATTTATCCAGACATTAAACTAGTATAGTGATTATG
>CAZCIE010000052.1:0-3978 GCA_964498955.1 uncultured Saccharimonas sp. (SeqCode)
CAAAGATACGATTCATGTTGATCATTGGCCAGAATGGGATGAAAAGTTCACCCAAGCTGAAAAAATAACGATAGTCGTCCAAGTTAACGGAAAACTTAGAGCTACTTTTGAAGTTGACCAGTCGGCGAGCCAAAAACATATTGAAGATTTAGCAGTAAACAGCCCGAACGTGTTGAAATATATTGAAAATAACAAAATTAAAAAAATAATATATATACCAAAGAAACTTGTAAGTATAATAATTTAGTTAATTAATCTCGCCTAGAGCTTCCTGAGGTTCAGCCTGAGACTCTGTATTGGCTTCATACTGCCAATAAATCCTATCGTTTTCTCCAGTCAAAGCTTCTTTTAGTGGCTTAACTTCACTTTCCCAGCCTGTCGGGATGACCAGTGTGTCGCCTTCATAAATGCCATAGCTACGCCCATCACCGCCCTGATGCCCACCCTCTGAGGCCCTGTAACCTGGTGAAAATATTGCACTGTTCTCTGCCATATTAGCGATGTGTTTTAGTGCTGCTTTTGGGTTGCCTCCACCGCCGAGTTCTTTATCAATTATTCCGTAGAGAGTATCGCCTTCTTGAATGTAAATTGATCTAGTTTCTTCAGAATACTTCACTTTCTCTAAGTCAAAATAGTCGAAACCCTTATACTCATCGTTTGCAAAGCGTTCGCCGGCTTCATCGATATATGTTTTTGCTTTTTCTACTCCCTTAGTAGCCAACGAAGTCGCCATGGCGAGAGCCAAACCAAACTGTATGCTTTTGATAAAAAAATTATTAACTGCTTTGCGTTTTTCTATTTTATCAATTTCTTCTTGGTGCATTTTTGCTGCTTCGGCTTGTTGGTTAGCCTCTGTTAACATTTTTGCTTCTTCTTGTTGGCGAGCCTTCTCAGCTCTATCCGCCATTGTATTAATTATAACCCTGTCGGTATTTGAATTTTCCATATTTATATTGTAACTTAAGCATTTATGCCAGTCAAACTGTTTAGGGAAATACTTGAGTTTAGTGACATTTATCGTTATAATGATAGCAAGTAAAAAATAATAATTACCTAAAAAGGAGCACTTTCAATGGGACAGCCAAAGAAACAGTCAAGCCCACGTAAAACTGGTTTGCGTCGAAGTCATCTGCGACTCGAATTAGCTCGTCGTGTCAATAAAAAGTCACCAGTCAAGGCCTATACTACTCGTAAAGAGTCGGGTAAAGCACTTGCAAAAAGACCAGTAACAATTGAACCAACCGAAAAAACCGTATAATTACGGCTATTGTACATATAATAATAAATAGAAAGAACCAAACAATATGTCATCAAATCGTCACTTGGGTAGGATTGTTGCATTGCAGACTTTGTACGAATTTGAATTTCGTACAGAATCAAACGATACAACAACTGACATCAATGCTATTCTAGCAAATAATCTTGATAGATATGATAGCGCTATTGATGATAAAGATTTTGTCAGTTCACTCACTTTGGGTGTTTTAGAAAATCAGGTCGATTTGGACGCAAAAATCCAGCCGATTGCGCCAGAGTGGCCGATTGAACAGATTGCCCGAGTTGATCGCAACATCTTAAGAATTGGTCTGTATGAATTATTATTCAAGGCAGACACAATTCCTCCAAAAGTTGCCATTAATGAAGCTGTCGAGTTGGCAAAAGCGTTTGGTTCTGATAACTCAAGTAAATTTATAAATGGAGTGCTTGGCACCGCTTATAGAACACTTGTGGAGAAAACCGATAATGCAACCGATACCGCAAATTGAAAAGTTTAAAAAATATTTAAATCGTAAAAAATATCAAATCCAAGAGATAGTCCGCGAGCCAACAAGTGGTGGTATTATTTTTCGTCATGACAAAGAGGGTGGCGTAGAAATACTATTAATTCAAGACACCAAAGATCGCTGGACAATCCCCAAGGGTCATATTGAAGAGGGCGAGACTGCCCAGCAAACGGCCGTTCGCGAGATTGGTGAAGAAGCCGGGTTGTTTGATATCGAAGTGCTAGGTTGGTTGGGTAAAATTCATTTTCGTTATCGCCGAGTTGACAGATTGGTATTGATGACAACGCAAATATTTTTGGTTAGAGCTAATGGTGATACAGACTCAATAAAAAAGGAAGAATGGATGAACGGGATAAAGTGGTTTAAATTTAATGAAGCGCTGGACCTAATCGAGTACAATGATATTGGTACATTAATGTTACTTGCAATGAAAAGAATAAGACAGGAGAAGTTATGAAACCAGGTGGGATGCAGACCGAACCATATCAACAATTTGCGCGAGAAAAGTTGGGATTCGAATACCAAAATCTAGATTTATTAATTACTGCACTGACGCACCGAAGTTATGTTAACGAACACAAAAAAAGTGTCAGCGAGCATAATGAACGATTAGAGTTTTTGGGTGATGCCGTGTTGGAATTAGTCGTTACTGATTATTTGTATAAAAACCATACTGAACAAGAGGGAATTTTGACCAGTTGGCGAGCAGCCTTGGTCCGTACCGAAAGTATTGGTGCTGCCGGTGTTGCGCTAGGATATGAACCGTTGGTACGTATGAGTCGCGGTGAAAAACAGGGCAGTGACAGGGCGCGCCAACAGATACTAGCCAACGCTTTTGAGGCCGTAACTGGTTCGATTTATCTGGAGCGAGGCTATGATGATGCGGCGGCGTTTATCTATAAAAACATAATTAGCAAGTTCGACTCAATCCTTGAATCTGGTAGTTGGCGTGATGCAAAATCGCATTTGCAAGAAGTATCACAGCATACTGACAACCAGACTCCGCAATATCGTGTTATTGAAGAGATTGGTCCTGACCACGATAAAATGTTTACACTTGGAGTCTACATAAACGGCGAATTATTCGGCACCGGCAGTGGCCCCAGCAAACAAATTGCTCAACAACAGGCCGCTCAGGCAGCATTAGATGAGTACGCCAAGAGAGAAAAGAATTGACACCAGATGTAAAACAGTGTAGAATTAACCGTAGTTAAAAAATAATTCATAAGAGTAAAAGGAAATCACAAATTTATGTTAGCAATCCGTTTGCAACGTGTCGGCCGATCAGGCAACGCTCAATATCGAATAATTGTTCAACAGGCGCAAAAACAACCAACTAGTGGCTGTGTTGTTGCTTTTGTTGGTACATATGATCCACATACCAAAGACTGCAAAGTTCAGGTTGAAGTCGCCCAAAAATTCTTGGACAACGGCGCTCAGCCATCACCACGGGTTGTTAAATTGTTAACTGCTGCAGGTGTTAAAATGCCATCTTGGGTTGCAAAATCAGTTGACAACAAAAAAGTTGCTAAAAACGCCGTAAAACTTCGTAAAAACCAACCAGTTGTTGAAAAAGTTGCTGAAGTTGAAAAACCAGCCGCCGAAGTTGCTGATGAAGCTGTTGCAGAAGCAGTCGAACCACGTGACGAGCACATGGCAGAGGAAGTCGCTGAGACCAGCGAACCTGTCGAATCTGCCGAAGTTGCTACCGAAACAGACGCCGAATAGTTAACCTGAAATTTGTATATTTAACATCAGCGTGATATAATTTAATTGTACTATTAATAATCACCAACAGATAAGGAGACAGTATGGCTACACTAGACCAACAGTTCGTAGAATATATCATTAAATCATTGGTTGGACATCCAGATGACGTTAAAGTTGACAGGATTGTCGACGAAAAAGGCGTTTTGTTAACGCTAACAGTTAACCCCGAAGATTTAGGCCGAGTTATCGGTAAACGTGGTGTAACAGCTCAAAGCTTGCGAACATTGCTTCGTGCACTTGGAACCAAAAACGACGCTCGTTATAACCTAAAGATAGAGAATAACGACGATCAACGCGATAATTACGCTTCATCTGCACCTGTCGAAGGTGCTGCACCTGCTGCAACATCAGACGATGGAGCTGTCGAGACTGTGGCAAACTCAACAGATGAGCCTGTGGAAAACGATTCAGACTACGCAAAAAC
>CAZCIE010000053.1:0-3955 GCA_964498955.1 uncultured Saccharimonas sp. (SeqCode)
ATGCGACCATAGATTCAAAATCAGTCAAAGCGCCAGCATCAGGTGAAGGAAATATAAAGTTTTCTTCAAGTGATAATACTTGGACTCATATTGCTGTTACTATGGGGTATGATTCTATTATTAATAAAACAACAATTAAAACGTATGTCAATGGAAGCTTTTCCGACAAAACGGTAGCTACCGGAAAGTATGTGAATAATAAATGGGCATATCTTCGGATTGGTAGTTTTGCATCGCTTGAGCCATATATTGGTAAGGTATACGGTTTAAGTGCATATAAATACGAAATGAATTCGCTTGAGGTTGCGAAGGATTATATGAACAATAACCCAAATTAGTAAAAATTAATTTCGGGACTAATGTCCGGTGAATGTGCTATAATTATCAATACTATATGAATAAACGCTTTGTTGTTTTCATCATTAGATGGCTGTTAAATTCGCTTGGCCTTTGGGCAACTGTGCGACTTTTGGGTGTGGGGCAAGAGACAATACCGATTGGAATTAGTGCCGCAGGTTTCTTAATCGCTGGGCTGGTATTCTCATTAATTAATGGTTTATTAAAGCCTTTGGTTGTCGTTTTGGCACTTCCGGCGATTGCTTTGACATTGGGATTGTTTATGATTGTTATTAACGGCTTAATGGTTTACATATCACTAAAACTAACTCCAAACTTAGATATGACGTTCTTAAACTCAACCTATACCGGATTAGTACTAAGTCTGATAAACTATATATTAGACGCAACAATAATGGCACGTTCGCGTAAAAAGAATTAGGAGAAATTATGAAAATTGACGGAATTTTACAAATTATAACACTAATATCAGCAGTGTTAATGATTTTGGCAATATTGCTTCAACAACGAGGCGCATCACTAGGGGCAGGATTCGGTAGCACGGGCGAACTTTATACTACCAGGCGCGGAATCGACAAAAGCCTATTTGAAGTTACAATTGTACTGGCCGTAATCTTTGTTTTATCTATACTCGTCGGGCTGATATTGCCCGCAGCAAAATAGGCTGGCGGCAATGGCAGAGGATGACCGCGAAGATGGGGAACGGTTACCAAAACTAAATCTTAGTAGTCGTGAAATAAAAAAGCGCTTAAGAAAAGCACGTGGTGCGACGGTTCGTCATGCACATAAGTTTTTAATTAATCGGTGGAGTAGTGTCCGAGAGTCGCAATACCATATTACCAAATGGGTGTTTGTTATGGGTCTATTAATTGCTGCCACTGGACTTCAGCTGATGTGGTATCAAAATAATTACCGAACAACTACGCAGGCAACCGATGGCACATATGCCGAAGCAGTTTTAGGGCCAATTGGGACGCTTAACCCAATCTTTTCTTCAACAAGCGCCGAATTGTCAGCCAAAAGTTTAATGTTTTCAAGTCTAGTCAAATATGACCAATCTGGTCATCTTAGCTATGATGTCGCCAAGACGATTAAGGCAAATGATTCAAGAACTACGTACACAGTTAGTATCAGAGATGATATTAAGTGGCATGATGGTACAAGTTTGACAGCAGCAGATATCGCCTTCACTTTAGATCTAATTAAAAATCCAAGTGTTCGATCCACGATAGAAGGTTGGGACGATATTATTATTAAACTTATTAACAATACTACAATTGAGTTTTCGATGAGGTCAGTTTATGTTGGGTTTGAAAATATGATGACTTTCCCAATATTACCAAAACATATTTTAGGTAACGTTTTGCCAGCCACAATCCGAGAAAATGACTTTAGCCAATCACCAATTGGTAGTGGCCCATTTAAAATAAGTTATGTTCAAGACGTTGATATAAATTCAGGCCGTAAGGTAATTTATATGGTTAGAAACAACAATTATTATGGTGGCAAGGCAAAGATTGATCGTTTTCAGCTTCATATCTATAATTCCGTTGATGATATTAAAAAAGCCCTTATGATAAATGAGGTTAACGCTGTTGCCGATTTGTCACCAGTTGAGTTTAGTCAAATTGATTCAAAAAAGTATGTTGTTACGTCGAATCCTATTCAAAGTGGAGTGTATGCAATATTAAATACGCAAAGTCTTGCTTTGCAGGACGTTAATGTTCGTAAGGCGCTTCAGCTTGCCACAAACACCCAAGATATTCGTGATGATTTAGGCGTTAATTCTCCGGCACTTGATTTGCCTCTAACAAATAGCCAATTAACAGGCATTATCCCGACTGTTTCACCATACAGTTTGGATTCTTCAAAAAAGATTCTTGACGATAGTGGTTGGGTAATTGGGGGTAACGGCAAAAGGTCAAAAGATGGTAAAGACCTAAGTCTTTCAATTGTTGTTATGAAGGATAGTGAACTCGAGAAGGTTCTTGCTAAAATTGTTGAACAATGGAGCAATTTGAACGTCGAGATAAATACCAGAGTAGTCGATCCGGCAGATGTGGCCCAAAATGTCGTTCAGGGCATTTTGCAACCAAGAAGTTTCGATGTATTAATTTACAGGTTAAACATAGGATCTGACCCTGACGTTTATGCATATTGGCATTCATCACAAGCAACTGCTGCGGGATTGAACTTTTCAAATTATTCCAACCAGATTAGTGATGATGCGTTAACTTCAGCTCGCGCTCGAATTGAGCCCGAGCTTCGGAACGCTAAGTATCTTACATTTGTTCGACAATGGCTAACTGATGTGCCAGCGATAGGCCTGTATCAATCAACTATGCAATATGTTCACATAAAAGACATCAAGTCATTTGATAAAACTAATATATTGATATCATCAATCGACAGATACAGTGATATTTTGAATTGGTCAGTCGGTTCAAAGGGCGTTTACAAAACGCCTTAAAATTTAAATAGTCTAATCAACATAAAAAGACAGATAACTGTCTTTTTATGTTGGTGCGCGCGAGAGGACTCGAACCTCCACGCCCTTGCAGGCATTAGAACCTCAATCTAAACTGTCTACCAGTTCCAGCACGCGCGCATTACTGTAATTATAACATCTTCTACGTTGTTTATTATAGGATTTTCGATTTTCCAAAGATACCTTTCGCCCAGCCGGTAATCTTATAGAATAAAGCAGTATCAAGAACATAAACGTCCAGTACTCCATGCGGAAGGCTATGTTTTTTGTTCAGACTACTTATTACTGGTTTTTGATATGTTTTAAAAAATTGCTTAATTGGAATTGTTGAAACGGCAGACCAATATGCCCTTGCGGCTGCAGAATTAAGGCCTTCGTGAATATGGATATGACCTCTCATTTTACTCTTCGGGACCTTACAGATTAATTCAAAATATTTCATCATTATTATTATCATTTCCGGGTCGCCATTTGAGAAACGTACCATACGTTGTGTCTTTCCGCCTTCAGCCCAATATAGCATCGTTCCCATCAGCCAAAGATCATGAGCACTAATATTGGTGATTTCTTTTTCGGCATTTGATATATGGTAATCTCTCTTTGCTTGTTCGTTGTCTAGTCTTGATTTTCTCCGTTTTTCAATGGCTTGGCTAGTAAAAGGCAAAGTCTTTAATTTATCTATCTGGAGTTGAGTAAGTTTAACATCTCTTACCCAAAGGCTAACGCTACTTTTGGCAACATTAATTTCATTTGCGATTTGGTTAATCGCATAGCCTTTTTCCCTTAAGCTTACTGCCATATTTCGTTCGTCTAGTTTCATAAAGACTCTATAATGTATTACACTATAAGAATAAGCGCATAGTTCGAATAATCAATGCCATTGACTATTTATAGATAGATAATGTATTATGTTCAAGTTATGGGCGCTTAGCTCAGTTGGCTAGAGTATCTGCTTTACACGCAGAGGGTCGGGGGTTCGAGCCCCTCAGCGCCCACCATTATGATTATGCTTAAAACAGAGATATTATGTCTCTGTTTTTTGATATAATTAATGCAAGGAGAGAAAATGGCAGATAAATTAATTTTTGAGTCAGATAATTTTACATTGGT
>CAZCIE010000054.1:0-3840 GCA_964498955.1 uncultured Saccharimonas sp. (SeqCode)
CCTCGATTAGGGATATAATTTTTGTTTTTTATTTTAGACCAAGTAACACATAAACGATTAACAATTAAACGGTCTCCGGTATAAAGAGTCTTTTCCATGCTAGGTCCAACAACGCTAAAGCTGCGAAAAACAAATGTGTTGATGAACAATGTGCCGATTACGACAAAAAAAATAAATACTGCAATGCCCAAAGTATCTTTAATTAATGGGTGTCGTCGTAAAAATGTCGCTTCCATGATTAACCACTATACACTTTTTTTGGCTGGTTTGGTAGTTTTTGGGCTTTAAAATAGGCCAAAAATTGGGTATAGTAGATAAAGCACTTATGAAAAAAAAGATATCAATTGATGGCTTCACATTAAGGCGACCAGATAGACAACTGGGTGGCCTAAACTCGGCTATTGACACAAAACCCAAAGTGCAATCACTAGATGGTTTGGACCATATAGATAAAAAAGCTAAACTTCCAAATGGCTTTCAAACACATATAAATAGCAATAATGGGCTTGAGATAAAAGATACAGAAGAGGAGGGACGTGATTTGTCACGCTCTGATATTAGCGATACATTGGACCAAATAGGTGACAAGCCAGATCTTGTCCCAAAATTGACACGCCGTCAGCGTCGTCGTATTAAACGTAATGCAAAAGCGGCTAATCATAAAAAACGTTCCAGGGTTTTGCGTATTATAAAATGGGTGATTATCGCACTTTTCTTGGGTGGGTTGGGTTTTATCGTTTACACGGGTATAAAATTTATTTCTGCAAGTAGTAATATCTTTAATGGTAATATTTTTCAGGCATTTCAAAACCAGCCTTTAATACAAGATATTAATGGGCGAAGTAATTTTTTAATACTAGGCACATCCGAAGACGATCCTGGCCACGAAGGCGCAAATTTAGCAGACTCAATAATTGTTGTTAGTATTGACCAGACAAACCATAACGCATATACATTTAGCGTTCCGCGTGATTTGTATGTTGAGTATGGCGAGGCCTGCGTCCCAGGATATTCTGGCAAGATTAACGCCTACTTTTTTTGTGCTAATGATGGGCAGGAAGCTGCCGACGAACAAGAGCGATTAACAAAAATGCAAAAACTTGTTGGTGATATATTTGGAATCGACATACATTATGGCGTACATGTTAATTATACGGTCGTAAAACAAGCAGTTGACGCTGTTGGTGGCATAGATGTTGACATCCAAGGCAGTGGTGGGGCGCCAGGAGTGATGGACCGACATTTTGACTACCAATGTGACTACAAATGTTATTTGGTCAAATACGACAACGGAGTGCATCACTTAGATGGTCAGCAAGCACTAAATCTGGCTAGAGTTAGAGGCGATGAAGCACCAACCTATGGTTTAGCTCGTTCAAACTTTGACCGAGAGATAAACCAACAAAAAATTATTATTGCGCTGCTGGATAAAGCCGTCAGCACAGGTACTTTGTCGAATTTTAACAAAGTTATGAAACTAATAGACGCATTTGGAAATAATTTGCGCTCAAATATCCAAACAAATCAGATTCGTACTTTAATAGACATTGCAATGAAAACAAAAACTAGTGACATTAATATGATTAGTCTTGTGGGTGATAACGAAGATCCATCTGTCTTGACAACTAATAACGACGTTTTCCCTAGTGAAGGTATCTTTAAATATGATGCAATAAAAAAGTATATTGCAAAAAAACTTTCATCAGACCCAGTGACACGTGAGGCCGCCCCAATTGTAGTATTAAACGGAAGTGGCACAGCAGGTTTGGGCCAGACAAAGGCGGACGAGCTGAAAGCTCTAGGCTATAATATTACTTTGGTTGACACTGCACCCGAAGGAACATATGCACCGGTTGAAATATACCAAATTGGTACGGATAGTGCTGGGACGGCTAAAAAATTGGCTAGTCTGTACGATGTGACACTAAAAACAACAAAACCACCTGTCAATGTAAACGGCGATGTCAGGTTTGTGATAATTTATGGTCCAACCGCGGTCACGCAGGCTCAATAATTTCGTGATATACTAATACTACAAATATGGAATTTTTAAAGTCAATTTCAAAACGCCGCACGCTACTGAGCGAAATCATCTATATTGCATTAAATGTAGGTCTTGCAGTAATTTTAATGTTAGTCGTTAGATACACTAATTCACTGGTCCCAGCGGTGATAATTGTAGTTTTAAGCCAATGGCGAGTTTTTGCTGTTAGGGCACGTTTTTGGCTAGCGAATATTCAGGCAAACGCACTTGTATTTATTGTGAGTATCAGTTACGTGATATTTCTGTATTCGGCTAACCCAACTGAGGCGGATGCAAGTAATATACCTAGTTTGATTATTCAGTTAGTTTTGTCAGCTTTTTATATTGCTTGGCTAATATTTTTAAAACCAAAGTCAAAGCGTCATTTTGTTGCATTGCAGTCCGCGGTGGGGCTATTTGTCGGCATCACGGCTCTATCCATGGTTTCTTATGGCTGGATAGCAACACCTGTAGTCGCATTATCTTGGTTGATTAGCTATATCTCTGCCAGGCATATTTTGGCAACATACGATGAAGGCCATGATGTGTTGCTTAGTCTTGCATTTAGCCTTGCAATCGCTGAAGTCAGTTGGCTAGCTTTTCATTGGGGAATCGCTTATCGATTGCCTTTTTTGCCAGACGTGCTAGTGCCCCAAGTGTCGATAATATCGCTTGCTATCGGCTTTTTGGCATATAAATCATATGATTCATTTCACCATAATCAAAAAGTTAAAGTTAACGAGATAATCTTGCCATTAGTCTTTTCGATTGCGCTTGTTGGAGTTTTGGTGCTGTTCCGTAATGGGATTGATCAGTTTGTATTCTAATTGGTAGTTGGTAAGTGATATAAATCTCAGTTTTTTGTGCTCTGAAAAGCAAGGACGAATTTAGTTTTTGATATTATCTTAAAAGAGTGCTTCTTGGCGAATGCGGTAAGTGATTTGTGTTGTCGTGGGTCACATTCTAGAATTAAGTAACCATTTGGCGATAATTTTTGGCTAGATTCGATTATTAGGCGCTTTATTAGTAATTTGCCACCATCGTCAGCAAATAGAGCCAAAGACGGCTCGAAGGCTGTTTCGGGCGAACAATCCCAGTTTTTATCAACATATGGCAGATTTGCCACAATTATGTTTGGATTTGACCTAATGCTAGCCAATAAATCGCTTTTAAGGCACTTTAAATCGGCTACAAGGCCCTTTGCGTTTAAAGTGGCGATATTTAGGGCTTTTTGGCTAATATCAGTTAAGGTGACGTCTAGATAAGGGAATTCAAGTTTTGCCGTAATACCTAGACAGCCAGAGCCGGTGCCCACGTCCACTAGGTTAGTAGGTAGTAGGTGGTAGGTAGTAGGTGGTAGAATCTCGCGCAAAATCTCAATAATCTCTTCGGATTCGGGGCGGGGGATCAGGACGTTTGGGTTGACTTTGAAGTTTCGGCCATAAAATTCTTTAAAGCCTAAAATATAAGCGATTGGCATGCGCTTTAAGCGCTTTAACAGATAGGAATTTGATATTTTTAGATCTTTTGAACAAATTATTTGTTCAGAATGAGAATGAAGAAAAGTCCTATTTTTACCTAAGGAGTAGGCAAGTATTAACTCGGCGTCAAGGTGCGCACTATCAATTCCAACGCTAGTCAGCTTGGCGGTCGCATCCGTTAGCCATTGATTAATTGCTGGCGTTGGCTGCTTTAAGTTCGCGTTCATAATTTTGTAATTGTTCGATAATATCATCAATATCGCCGTTCATGGCGCCAGGTATGTTGCTGCGTGAATATCCGATTCGGTGATCTGTTATGCGGTCTTGTGGAAAGTT
>CAZCIE010000055.1:0-3765 GCA_964498955.1 uncultured Saccharimonas sp. (SeqCode)
CTTATTTCATATTAGCATAAGTGTAATTAAATGCAATAGGGATTATGGCCAAGTTAGTAGATAGTAGTTAGTGTATATACCAGAAGTTACCGATATTTGCCGCAGGAATTGTACGAATCGAAATATTAAACACGCCGCCATTATTCATCTCACTAATCGTGATTGATTCGATATTGCCATCAACATTTTTATTGACAGATTCAACAACCATTACATGCCCCCAGCTTTCAGCAACTGCACCGGCTTCTGGGTTATTGTCAACGGTATAACCCATCGAGTTTAATGTGTAATACCAACTTCCACCGTTACCCAAAGCTCCACTAGGCAATCGACGACCTAATGCTAATCTTCGCTCCCAAGCCCACCAAGTGCAGTTTCCGACAGCCATGGTATTGCCGTTAGATCTGGCGTATAAACTATCCAAATGTGGCAAATATCCCTTTATTGTGCTATTAAAGCCACCGCCATAACCAATAAATGTTGTGTCACCACCATAATATCCATATACACGAGTAACGGGAGCAATATATCCCGGCCTCTCATTGCTTGGCAATGTAGCATTTGGCAAAATAATCTTGGTATTAACTATAAGCCCACTAATATCTAGGTCATTATATAAAACTAAACGGTCTTTATCGACTGAATATTTTGTGGCAATTGAATCAATTGTTTCGCCTTCCACAACTTCGTGAATTACACCGTCAATCGGCAATATCTGTAAAGTTTGGCCTTCATATAATGAATCATAGGTTAAATTGTTTGCCCATTTAATAGTATCTTTGGTCAGACCAAACTTATCAGCCAATGAGCCAACTGTTTCGCCTGACTGGACAGTATAGCTAGTAACCGAACGTCCAGCAACTGCCGAACCAACAACCTGCGGTTTAAAAATACCAGTTTGTTGAAGCATGTCGTTGTTCACTTTAATAGAGACAGCTAGGTTAGCAATTTCGTCTGCAATCGGCAAGTTTGCTGCCTGAGCAACACTTGCTGCTATGCTACTGGCCAAAACACCATCCACTGATGTTGTACTCGTTTGGTTGACGGTCTTTGGCGTAACGGCATTGACAACAGTTTGGGTTTTTTTAGGAGGTTGATAGCTAGTAAAAACAATTGTAATTATCAGGAAAAATACGCTCGTATAAATTGCGACCGTCGAGGCTTTCACCTTTGGGAACTTTTTTTTCAGCCGTTTGACAGTAGGGTGCTGACTAACAGCATCAGCCTTTTGCTGAACGACTTCAAGTATTTTGTTGTTACGAATTATCATTCTCCTGCCAGATATATTACTACACTGGCAATACCATAATTTGTCTTTCTTATATTAAGAAGGAAGTTCATATCGACTATATGACTTATTTGACGCATATGGTAAGCTCATTTATATCTTGTTGCCCACCTTGGCAATTAATAGACAAGAACTCTAAATGTGCTGCCTTTAAGTATACTAGGGCTTGCATTATATGTCAATCTATGGTATACTACATTTAACAAGACAATGGCTTGCAATATTTGCTTGGTGACCGTATTCATTCGTTGCAAAATATGTAACCCCGTCATCTCCACTCAAAAAGAACAGATAGTCATTTGACGCAGGCTCGGCTGCCGCTATAAGTGCCGATAGCCCTGGCGAACTAATCGGTCCTGGTGGCAAACCACCAAAACGACGAGTATTATATGGCGAATCCAAATTTGGATCTCTCATCACCCCTAACTGGTCAGCTGCATATTGATAAGTTACGTCTGAGCCAAGCGACATCCCAATTGAAAGCCGATTATAAAACACGCCAGCAACTTGTTTTTGATCTGAATCACCACTTACTTCTTTTTGAACAATCGATGCTAGTGTGATACCTTCATACAAATTTAGACCATGGCTTGCAAACTTTGCGACTAAATTGTTTTTTTGTACCTGGGAATAAAATTCATCGAATGCCCTTTGCAAAATTTCTTTGACAGATGTACCTTCATTAAACTTATAAGTTTCGCCATAGATATAACCCTCTAAATCAGCTTCTGTAGGTTTTCCGGCAAATATTGGGCTATCATAATTTGCTGTCAAAGCAGCTGTAATGTCTGAATCGCTATATCCAGCCCGCCGCAAAACTGTTGTTACATCTTGTTTTTTAGACTCAGGCTTGTCCGTTGGGTCTTTTAATGTAGCACCTGGATAAAAAGTAATATCAAACGTTTCGACAGCACCATTAACCAGACGTTCAACTATCTGACCGACATTTTCCATCGAAGATAAATTATAAGTACCAGCTTTTAGCATATTAATTTTGCCAGTAAGGCGCAAATAGATCTGAAAAGCAGTAGAATTACGAATTAAACAATTTGATTCAAGGTCTTTTGCTATAGCAGTTGGAGAGCTGCCAGAT
This sequence comes from uncultured Saccharimonas sp. (SeqCode), assembly GCA_964498955.1. Taxonomy (GTDB): domain Bacteria; phylum Patescibacteriota; class Saccharimonadia; order Saccharimonadales; family Saccharimonadaceae; genus UBA1547. The sequence goes on from CAZCIE010000055.1 coordinate 2,382, forward strand.
TTAATAACAATTTTGACCAAAGGAGTAGCGGTCTTGTTAACTGGAGATAACTGGATGTTGTACCACAACAGAACACTGGCAATTATTCCAATGACAATAGCGATTGAAATTTTTATAATTAAGTTTAATTTAAAGACTTTTTGCCCAAACAGTTGCTTAAAACGCCATTTACAATGTTTATTATTACTTCGCATTAATATAATCTTGTAAAATTATTGCTGCGGCCTGAGAATCAATATCAGCTTTGGTATATGGTTTTTTGTATCCAATTAACTGCTGTTCGGCAATGACACTTGTTAGCGATTCATCTTGAAAAACGATATCATCAACAATTCCAACTAGATTTTCAGCAAACTTCTCGACGTATCTGGTTTGGTCGGATATATCACCAGACTGACTACGTGGATAACCAACCACAATCGTATCAGCAGACTGATCCGCAACTATGTGTTTAATAACTTCATATTCGTGGCCATCAACATCAATTGCCACCAAAGGCGAAGCAATTTTAACCATCAGATCACCAACAGCGACACCTATTCGCCTTTCGCCCACATCCAGCCCAATAATTCTATTTAGATTTGGCATCGGCAAATTCAAACTTTATATCAACTTTATTTTTTTCTGTCGGAACAGTCGAAACCCAAAAATACGAAAACTTAACTTCAACACTCTCAACGCCATCTATTTGTTCTAGGGTAGCCTGAATATCGCCAAATTGTTTGCCTTTAACAATGTTATAGACATACGCCTCATCGATACTTGGACCAATTTTACCAGTTGCCGAAACATTAATTGTTGTCGCTTGGTCTGTCCTAAGGTAGCCTGACAAAACAACATTTTTTAATCCGTCATCATATACTCTTTGAATTTTGGAATTTATAATCTGTTTATCAACTGATTTACGCAAGAATGATTGCAACTCGGACTTTGCGACAGCTGTCAGCGAATACGTCGTTGCCGATGTTAACTTTGCCTTCCCAGTAACCTCTTCGCCAATTGCAGGAACTGACACAGCAGCCGCTCGTTCAACAAAAAAACTTTCAGGTATTACTTTTTCGTCATTCACAAACTGCTTTGTTAGTTGAACCTTTTCAGTAACCGTAGGCATGTCAACGATTGCCTGGCTGGCTTTTTGAACATCAGCCGCCGTTACGATATTATCTATTTTTGTTGTCCCATTACCAATTCCAAGGTTAGTGCCACAAATAATCTCAACAACTCCAACCACAGAACAACCTTCACCTGGCTTAACATTGTATGCTTCGCCATTTGCGCTAGCAACGACTATGCCAGATCCCAAACCTATGCCACCCTTTTGCCCAGTTATGATGATATCACCCTGAACTGTATAGGCTTTATCGCCAAACATTACCTGTTCACC
>CAZCIE010000056.1:0-3694 GCA_964498955.1 uncultured Saccharimonas sp. (SeqCode)
GCAAATCTTAGAAAAAGGCGCCGAAGTCACCTATAAAACTGCCGAAGTTAACTTTCCAAAGGCCATTTGCATATCGATAAATGATGAAATTGTTCATGGCATACCGAGTGATTATCGATTTGAGCGTGGCGATGTTGTTAGTTTTGATCTAGTGATTACCTACAAGGGTATGAAAGTCGACAGTGCGGTTACAATGGTTGTCGGTGAAAAGCCAAAAGGCGCCGTAAAGCATTTGTTAACTGTTACAGAACGAAGTTTATATGCCGGTATAGACGCTATCAAGGGAACTGTCCGGGTTGGCGATATTGGTGCAGCGGTTGAAAAAGTATTATCTGATGGCAAATTAGGAATAATTCGTGATTTAGTAGGGCATGGTGTTGGGCACAAGATGCAGCAAGCCCCAGAAGTGCCAAATTATGGAAAAAAAGGTACAGGTGTGTTGCTTGTTCCAGGCGATACTATTGCAATCGAGCCAATGGCGACTTTGGGTGGTGAAAGTATCAAAGACGGTGATGATGGTTGGGCAATTTGTACTCGTGACGGAAGTTTGGCGGCGCATTTTGAGCATACAGTGTTAATCACCGAAAATGGCGCCGAAATTCTAACCAGGTTGTAAGTTTCTTACTAGTCAAAATATTGCATAAGCTATATAATAAACTTATGCAAGAATCATCTAAATATGCAGTTGGTATTGATATTGGTACATCAACAGTCCGTTGTGTCGTAGGTCATATTGATGAAACAACAGGACAGCCAACAATTGTTGGGGTCGGTGTTTCTGAAAACAGTGGTATGCGCAAAGGAACGGTCATAACCCTTAATGGACCAGCCGAAGCAATTGATAATGCTGTTGGTGAGGCCGAACGAATGAGCGGTTACCAGATTGAATCAGCGACAATTAGTATAAATGGTTCACATATTTTAAGTACTCACGCAGACGGCATGATTGCAGTCTCATCATCAAATCACGAGGTTGAAAATAGCGATATAATTAGAATCGAAGAAGTTGCTACTCTTGGCAAAATTCCAGCAAATCGTGAGGTTTTGGAGATTATCCCTCATCAGTATAAATTAGATGGTCAAGATAATATTAAAAACCCAATTGGGATGATTGGCACAAGGCTCGAACTTGATGCACATGTTGTTTCGGTATTAACGCCAAATATTATTAATCTTCATAAAGCTGCAGAATTTGCAAAAATAAAGCCGAACGCAACTGTTGTTGCTGGCATTGCTGCAGCTCGAGCAGTACTAACCGAACAACAGATCGAAAATGGAGTAATTTTAATTGATATTGGCAATGCAACTACTAACATTGCAATATATGAAGAAGGTGATTTGCAATATGCAGCAGTTATCCCCGCTGGCGGCGTTAATATTACTAATGATTTAGCAATTGGCTTAAAAGTCGACCCAAATATTGCTGAACAAGTAAAAATTCAGCAAGCCTCGGCAATTAGTCGAGACAGTTCATCAGGGTTTAGTATAGAGGTTGATAAACAAATGTATAACTTTAATACTGCCGATGTTGACGAGATAGTTAATGCACGTCTTGAAGAAATTTTTGAAGCGGTTTTTCTGCATATCAAAAGGGCAGGGAGAGTTGGCAAGCTTCCTAGCGGTGCTGTAATCACGGGTGGCTCGGCTCAACTTGATGGGATTGCGGACTACGCCAAAGAGTATCTAGGCATGGCTGCTCGAATTGGTCGCGCAACTGGCATTGGGGGTATTACAGATGGTATTGATAAACCTCAGTTTGCGACAGTAGTAGGTTTAATGCAAATTGACTCTGAATCATGTCAAGTTATCCAGCATAGCAAAAAGACCAGGAAAAATAGTACAAAAATGTTTTCAAAAATATTGAATCGTTTTGGGCTGTAGCATTTATTTATTCAAGTGGTATAATGGATATTGAATAAGAATATGGGAGACTATCAAAGATGCCTGAAGTAAAACCAAGTGACATAGAAACTTTTGCAAGTATTAAAGTGGTAGGTGTTGGTGGCGCTGGCGGATCGGCCGCTAACCGTATGAAAGACGCTGGCTTAACCGGCGTGCAGTTTATTGCGATGAACACTGACGCCCAAGCTTTACACAACAGTAAGGCTGATATAAAAATCCATTTAGGCAGTTCTACTACTGGTGGGCTTGGAGCAGGAGCGGACCCAAAAGTCGGTGAAGCGGCGGCTAATGAGTCAAGAGACGAGATTCGTGAATCATTAATTGGTGCAGACATGGTGTTTGTTACTATAGGCGCCGGTGGTGGTACTGGTAGCGGGGCTGGATATATTGTTGCCGAAATTGCTCGAGAACTTGGGGCATTGGTTGTCGGTGTTGCCACAAAGCCATTTAGTTTTGAGGGTGAAAAACGACGCAAGAATGCTGAATGGGCAATTGATATGCTAAGCCGAAATGTTGATACTTTGATTACGATCCCAAATGACAGATTACTTCAAACAATTGATCGACGCACTCCACTACTTGAAACATTCAAGATTGCAGATGATGTGTTGCGTCAAGGTGTCCAGGGAATTTCTGAATTAATTACTGAGCATGGACTAATTAACTTGGACTTTGCCGACGTTCGTGCAATTATGAGCAATGCAGGCTCGGCATTGATGGGTATTGGCCGCGCAAGTGGCGATAATCGTGCTGTTCAAGCTGCCCAACAGGCAATTGAGTCACCGTTAATTGAAGTATCAATCGATGGGGCCAAGGGAGTTCTGTTCAACGTAACAGGTGGTTATGATATGAGTATGAGTGAAATTCAAGAAGCTGCCGAAATTATTACTAGCGCCGTATCGCCAGATGCAAATATTATATTTGGAGCAACTTTGAAGCCAGAAATGGAAGACGAATTAGTTATAACAGTAATTGCAACAGGTTTTGACTCGGCATACTTTCACAAACAAACGCCAACACTAAACAGTGATTCAGATGATGTCCAACAAAAATCAGAGAATGATAATATCGATCAGACAGTTAACCAAATTGATATGAATCTGGATCAAAACGAATCGGCTACCGAGTTTGCCAAAGATTATCCAGATAACATTTGGACACAACCAGCCGAAGATGAAGACGAAATTGATAAACCGTCATTTTTGAGACGACGTTTCAAGAACAAAAAGCAAAAAGAAAAGGAAGAATAGTCAAAATATGGCCAAGTATAATATTGGCGATAGTCGAGTTGTTGAATCACGCGAAGTTAGCGATGGTATTACTATACGTCGTCGACGGGAAGCGCCTGATGGCACCAGGTTTACCACATATGAGCGTATCGAAAGGCCAAACTTGGCAGTTATTAAGAAAGACGGATCGCGTGAATTATTTGACCGCGATAAATTAGCAATTGCGATCAAACGATCAGTTGGAAAATTCTTTTCATCAGAACTTGAAGTAGAAACTATGATTAACGAAATAGAAGAAGCATTATACGCAATTGGCGAAAATGAGGTAACATCAAAGCAAATTGGTGACAAGGTTTTGGATGAATTGGCAGTTCGAAATGAAGTCGCTTATGTGCGTTTTGCCAGTGTTTATCATAAATTCAAGACTTTAGACGACTTTGTAAAGATACTTGAACAGCGTCGAGCACAAAAATAATAGGGGGGCAAGCAATGCGAACAGTTGTAGTTTTCAAGGACAACACAGATTACGCACGAACGGTTTTGGATTTTTTGCGTGATTTTGA
>CAZCIE010000057.1:0-3587 GCA_964498955.1 uncultured Saccharimonas sp. (SeqCode)
ATACTGTAATAAATGAATTGGTGGGTACTAAAACGAAAAGTGCATACATCATGGCTGGTTGCTGCAATGTGTGCAGGTGTTTTTTTGGGCGTATATCTGGCTCAGTTTGTGCAAGTCTCATCGATTTATATTTTATTATCATCGATTGTATTAGCTATTATTGTTTATTGGCGTAAACGTTTATATTTAGTATTGATAATTATCATTGCGGGATTGTTATTCGGTTTGTGGCGTGGGTCATTATCTCAAAATGAACTATTACTATATAAACCAATTTTAGGGAAAAATATATTAATCCAAGGAAACGCGAAAGACGATATCGATATTGGGAAATCTGGACAAATTGTAATCAGATTGACAAATATATTTATGAAAAATAAATCTTTACCCGGTACTTTGTATGTAACTTCAACGAATGCTGATATAAAAAGGGGCGACAAGCTAATTCTACATGGTAAGTTAGCAAAAGGTTTTGGAAACTTTTCAGGAGTAATATACCGTGCCACAATTGACAAAATTATTCAGCCAAAACCTGGTGATATAGCGCGTGTTGTTCGTGACTGGTTTGCAAACGGAATACGAAAAGTAATTCCAGAACCAGAGTCAAGCCTGGGGATTGGGTTTTTGGTTGGTCAACGCCGAGCACTACCAGCAGATTTGGTTGTTGCACTTCAAATGGTTGGTTTGACCCACGTTGTTGTTGCTAGCGGATATAACTTAACAATATTAGTTCGTTTGGCTCGGAGATTGTTTGAAAAAGTATCAAAATATTTATCTGCCTTGTCTTCTGTGATAATGATATTGTCATTTATCGCAATTACTGGCGTTAGTCCAAGTATGGCGAGGGCTGGGCTGGTGGCTGGTCTTAGTTTGGCTGCTTGGTATTATGGCAGAAAGTTTCATCCAATAGTTTTGTTGCTGTTGGCTATCGCGGTGACAGTAATTATTAATCCAAGTTATGCATGGGGAGATTTGGGCTGGCAGCTGTCGTTTGCGGCCTTTGCTGGGGTTATGATTCTTGCTCCTTTGACGACTAAGTATTTTTTTGGAGATAAAAAGCCAGGATTTATTAACCAATTATTAATTGAAACTATTTCGGCACAGCTAGTCACGGCTCCAATTATTATAATGTCCTTTGGGCAGTTTTCAAATGTGGCCATAATTACTAATTTGCTAATATTATTATTTATTCCGATTACGATGTTATTAGTTTTTGCGGCTGGACTTGCAAGTTTGACGTTGTCAACATTCTTTGCCGGAATTATTGCAATGCCAGCCATATTGACATTGAAATACATGACAAGCGTTATTTCGTATTTTGCAGGTTTACCGTGGGCAATGAGCGAAGTTAAGTTTACTTTGTGGATGGCGGCAATTTGTTATGCGATGATTGTGGGCGTGTGTTTATATATGTGGCGAAAAACCGGATACAATTTACGTGAATCCAATTTAGTCGAATAATCTGTTATAATAGTTTTATGTCAGGACATAGTAAATGGTCAACGATTAAGCGAGAGAAAGGCTTAAAAGACGCTAAGCGAGGCGCAATTTTTACTCGTATTGGTAATTTGATTGCAATATCGGCTCGTAGCGGCACAGACCCAAATATGAATTCAAACTTGGCTATGGCCATCGATAAAGCCAAACAGGCAAATATGCCCGCTGCAAATATTGATCGTGCGATTGCGCGAGCAGCTGATAAAAATGCTGCAGTTATGGAAGAAACTGTTTATGAAGCGATGGGTCCAGGCGGCGTTGGTATTATTATCGAGACTGCAACTGACAATAAAAACCGTACTTTCCCAGAGCTAAAAAACGCGCTTAATAAAAATGGCGGCCGAATTGCCGATGCCGGTAGTGTAATGTTCCAATTTACTCATAAAGGAGTAATAAACGTTGCCGAAACTGGCGAGGATGCATTATTGGCTATTTTGGATGCTGGTGCCGAGGATGCAGTTGAGGAGGATGGTGAAATAGTTGTTTATACAGAAAAATCTAACCTTGCAAAAGTTCGAACAGCTATCAAAAACGCTGGCCTAAATGTTGTTGGTGCCGAACTGCAATATGTTCCAAATAACACGATTGAGATTAATGATTTAGAGATCGCTGAGAAAGTATTGAAAGTATTGGATGCTATTGATGATTTGGACGATGTTGTTGGTGTTCACAGCAATGCCGACATCACTGTTGATTTGCCATAAAAACAAACTTACATAAATTAACACCTTCACAGGTCCGTCCTCTGCAGGTGTTATTTTGTGCAAGTTTAGTTTGCTTGTTTTTAAACTACATATAGCTTATGCTTAAACGATTATGCATAAATTATATAAACTCGTATTTGTGTTATTAATAACACTCCTAGCAATTAATATTAAAAGTAATAATGTGGTCGCCGGAGACGCTTTACCAAAAATAGTAATCTCGCAAACCCAAGCAGGCGCTTTAAGCTCCGAGGATAACGCGCCTTTGTCGGAATTTGTTTCTATATATAATAATGAGGACGTCGATGTAGATATTTCGGGGTGGTGCTTGATAAATAAAAGTTCGATTGTATTTGCATGTTTTGTTTCTGATGATAATAATAAATCATATATTTTACCAAGTCATAGTTATGCGAATGTTGCTTCGTCAAATCTTTTTGCAAAAAAGTCTGAAGACAGTTTCTTTCTTGATAACGTTGACATAGTTTTTGATGTAACGGATTCTAGATGGGGCAGTATAGTCGCCGGCGGTGACACAATTGAACTGGTAGATTTAAACATTGAAAAAATTGATACGGTTCAGTGGACGTCAGCGATTCCGTCAGGTAGCTCGTGGCATCGGCTTCAAGATGCTGATACCCCTGATATATTAGTTGATTCTGGTAAAATGACTGATTTCGAAAAACAGGCACCTTTGATTATCCACAATAGCGGATTGATCACCAAAGACATGCCGGATTTATGCAATGATATTGATGGCATCCAAGGTATGGTGCCGGCTGGATTAAAACGAGACGAAAGTGGCAACTGTCTGTTGCCAATTGAGGACGTTTGTCTTGATATTGTTGGTATTCAAACTGGTTTTTATCCAGAATCTGAATATATGAAGAATAGCACGGGAGCATGCGTAATAGATGTGTGTACAAATATGCCAGAATTCCAAACTGAAATTCCTGCAGGCAAGGATTTTGACATATTTGGAAAATGTGTCGATCATGATGAATGCTCGAATCTTCCAGAAATACAATCGTGGATACCTGAGGGCTTTGTTAGAGGTGAAGAAAATACTTGTATATTAAATTTGCCGCCAATATATATAACTGAATTATTGCCCAATCCGGCAGGCAGCGATGACGGTAATGAGTACATCGAGATTTATAACCCGAATGATAGCGAGGTTGATTTAACATATTATATTTTTTATGTTGGTTCAGACGACTTGCATTTTTATAGTTTTCCGCTTGGGGCAAACATTGCACCAAAGCAGTATCTGAAGTTTTCTGATAATGATATCAAGTTTACTTTAGTTAACACCACAAGTAGCGTTAGGTTAAAGACTATAGATAACTCGTTTACGGACCTAGTGCCTGCATATAATAATCCTAC
>CAZCIE010000058.1:0-3446 GCA_964498955.1 uncultured Saccharimonas sp. (SeqCode)
AGGCATACTTGCGCTATTGTTGCAGACAACAAGGCTTACTGTTGGGGATATAATGGAAATAAAGTCTTAGGTAATGACTCAAGTAACAATTTGTCTTATAATACCCCAATTCCAGTAACAGTTTTTGGTAACAAAACTATAAAGTCAATATCTGTGGATAGTCATCTTAATTGTGCAATTGTTGACGACGGTGAAGATGGCGATCAAGCGTATTGTTGGGGATCAAATTATAATAGCTCGATTGGCAATGGAACAACTGTTGCAAGTGATGTGCCGATAAAGGTAGCTGGTGGTGATATGAGTGGCGTTACGGTTAAATCGATTGACACCAACTCGAATGGGGCTTGTTTGTTAGCTTCAGATGATTTTGTGTATTGTTGGGGGTCTAATAGATTTGGTCAGGTCGGTAATGGTTCTTTTAGCGAAATGGTGACTCAACCAGCAAAAGCATTAAATTCGTCAGATTTACTGAAAAATAAAAAAATATCTGCGTTGTCGGTAGGGACAAATTCTAGTTGCGGAATCACTAAAGATGATAATTTGGGATATTGCTGGGGGAATAACACTTCAGGTCAGCTTGGTAACAACACAACTATCAATAGTAGCGTCCCTACCCCACTGTTTAACTCATTAACCTATTTGCAAAAGAATGATTTTATCTACTGATATGTTAAAAATCTTTTGTAATAGGTTACACACAGCAAGCAAATACAAAAAAGCTTATGGTATAATAACCTCATGTTAGGTCTTGCTAAAAAAACAGACTATCTACAAACGAAAAATGGGTTTGCTTTGCCTACCGTTTTAATAGCCTCTATTGTTATGATAATTGTGCTGTTATCGTCTGTTTCGGCGACAGTTGCCGTTAGGACGTCAATGGCAGACCAGTATTATAATCAACTTGCCAAAAACGCCTCTGAGGCGGGCGTTGCGTATGCAACGGCGTGCCTTAACGATAACAAGAAGAGTTGGGGTGGACTAGCCCCTAATATTGATTGTGACGGAAAAATTATCTCGTCCGACGACTTCCTTGATAGACAGGCTAATTACATGACGACTTTTTTAGTTACCTGTGGTAGTGCTAGTTGTGCCGAGGTTGGCACAACAGATAGTCTGATTTCGACCGGGTCTGTTCGTTTGTTAAGGGATGTGGCAGGCATAAAAGAGGTTTGGCGTGAATATTCGGTAAAGACAAGGTTCACAGAATCTGGTTTGGAGTTTTAAAGAATTAACTATTCTTACGAGTTAGGTGCCACATCCGACACATCGGACATTGATATACACCAATTTCAAGCCCAGGGTTGATTAACATCTGATATTCAGCAGCTTCCAGTGCTTTCTTTTCATCCTTAAATTTGCGTTTTTTGTCACAATTGTTAACTATTCTGAGTGGGATGTGTTTTATTTGTCGATTTTTGCGTGGCATAATATTACCCTTACTTCATCAGTTGTTTTTGTGCGCATCAGTTGGTCACGTAATTCGCTGGCGCCATTAAAATCACGAATGTATATCTTGAAAAAGTGTTTTAGTGGGTCAAATTTGCGAGGCTCTAATTCGTTATTATATTTATCGTGCAAATCAAGCTGAAATTTAAGTAATTCAATCATTTCGGCCAAGCTGTGAGGTTTGGCTTTTGCCTCAAATGCATATGGGTTGTTAAAAACGCCGCGGCCTATCATTATGCCATCAACTTTATATTTTTTTGCAAGTTTTATGCCCTCTTGGCGGTTTTTGATGTCGCCATTGATTGTGATAAGGGTGTTTGGTGCAATTTTATCTCGCAATTTAATAATCTGCGGTATTAATTCGTAGTGAGCCGGTACTTTGCTCATTTCTTTGCGGGTTCGCAGGTGAATTGTCAGGTTGGCGATGTCTTGTTGCAGAAGTAGAGTTAGCCAATTAGTCCACTCTTCGATTTTATAGTCCCCTAGCCGAGTTTTAACACTGACAGGTAGCCCACTAGCCTTTGCGGCAGCAATCAGTTGACACGCTAGTTCTGGGGTACGCATTAACCCGCTGCCACAGCCGCTATGAACAACTGATTTTTCGGGGCAGCCCATGTTGATATCAATTCCGGCATATCCTTTGTCAGCTAAAGATACGGCCATCTGTTTAAACTGTTCGGGGTCTTTGCCCCAAATTTGTACGACAATTGGCTGTTCATCTGGTTCATATGCCAGACGTCCACGAGTGCTAAATTCACCTTTTTTGCTACAAAAACTAGCCGCATTAACAAATTCGGTAAAAAATAAATCTGGTTTGGCAGCATAAGCGACGACATGACGAAAAACAACGTCCGTGACAGCCTCCATTGGGGCCAGGGCGAAGAATGGTTTGGGTAATTTGGTCCAAAAGTTTTGCATATCGATTATTGATTATCTCATAGTTTATTAGAAATTGAAAAAGCCATCACTCACCTGCGGTAGTGAGCGATGGCCTTAGGTATCGCAAAAATCATAGTGCCGAAGTGCCGAAATAACTGCCAGAAGCCTTCATTCTGCGTTATTTTTGGGACGTTTGGCGGTAAATGGCTGATGATTTTACCCTCCTCGAAATGAAAAATTTTGCAAAGGTGGGCTGCGATAGAAATGTGCCTGTTGTGAATCGGCCAACCGCAAATTTGGTCGATTCGGTTTGTGGTGCGCGTCGGCAAGTTAGAAAGGTGCCGGATGACCAAGCAGGGCTTGGAGTATGAAATTGTTTGCTGGGTGATATTAAATTTTCACCCTGCAACCTGCCATCCATTGGCTTTACCCTAAATCTAGGGTATAAATAAACTTGCCTCGTGCAGCTGTTTTAATAATACATTACATATCAACACATTGTCAATATAAAAACCCCTTTTGCACAATGTATAACATTATACAATTGGGGCGGCAGACTTAATCTACCTTTCCTGTGCCTCTGCACTGCGAGCAGTCGCCAATTTTGCTGCCTCTCCATAATCCTTTCACAGTATCATAGGATGTACAGCATTTGCTGCAGCCCTTTTCCTTGCACGAGCATCTTCCGGTCCCCTTGCAAACAGGGCAGTCTCTCTTGAAGCCCACATTTATCACCTCCTAAGGACGAAATTGGCTTACACCTCTATTGTAGCACAATATACAAAATAAGTCAAATAATTCCACTTAACAAATCGTTTTCGAATTCTAAAATACCTTTAAATGAACTTTCATAGCCAGAAGTGTCTGGTAGGTTAAGACTGGTAATGTGAGACCAGATTGAATTTATTAATTTTGTAAACTCATCTAAGTTTTCAGTTGAAAAATCGGTTTCGATTCGAGTAATTTTGCCAGATTTTGTTGGTTCGATAAATTGAATTATCCCATTTTCGACTGTGTACCCATGATAATCTCGTGATGATTCAATTAGTAGCTTATAAAACATTAATTGTTGTTTGTATTTATGAATTTTAATCTTTTCATAATCTGTGCTGCCATTTTCT
>CAZCIE010000059.1:0-3430 GCA_964498955.1 uncultured Saccharimonas sp. (SeqCode)
TTCGGTTATGTGCGGTGCAAATGGTGCTAATATTTGCAATAGACCTTCTATCGCATACTTCCAGACCTCTGACTTGCCAACACCACATTCTTCTTTTATCTTGTAATAGCCATTTACTGCCTCCATCATCGATGACACGGCGGTATTGTATTTATCATCTTCAATATCAGATGTAACTTTTTTAACAGTTTTATGAGCAATTGATAAAATTTCACTTTTTGATTTTTCATCAATCTTTAGATCCTTAGCACCATCAATATATTCCTGAGTCAAGGTCCAAACTCGATTCAAAAATCGGTATGTGCCAGGGACACCCCTGGTGTCCCACCTAGCTTCGATATCGTATGGTGCAATAAACATCTCATAAACACGCAAACTATCAGCTCCATAGCCACTGTCCATCAATTCAAGTGGGTCAACTGTGTTACCACGAGATTTGCTCATCTTGGTACCATCAGCTGCCACAATATAGGCATTGTACAGCATTTGCTTAAATGGTTCCTGATGAGAAACAAGCCCTAACTTATAAAAGAATCGCTGCCAAAAACGGGCATACAACAGATGAGCAGTTGCATGGTCGGCACCATTGTAAAAATCGACTGGTCCCCAATACTTCTCAACTTCTGGATCCCAAGCTTGCTTGTCATTGAATGGGTCTAGATAACGCAAGAAATACCAGCTACTGCAAGCGTAGCCGTCCAATGTATCAGTTTCCCGTTTCGCTAGACCGCCACATTTTGGACATGTAGTATTAACCCAATCGGTAGCGAGTTCAAGGGCTGATGCTGCCCCGCCGTGGGGTTTAAAATCGTCCAAATCTGGTAATATTACCGGCAATTGGTCGTCCGGCACAGGTACGGCGCCACATTTATCACAGTGGATAATTGGGATTGGCGCACCCCAATATCGCTGGCGGCTAATTAGCCAGTCATGTAATTTATATGATACTTTTGATCGTCCAGCGCCCTCGGATTCCATCCAGGCGACAATTTTTTCGCGAGTTTCACTTGAACTTGTACCAGTAAATTTACCGCTGTTAACCATAATACCCTCGCCTGTGTAGAGCCTTGCATCGTCCTTGTCTTTCGGTTTTTCTACAACCGTAATTATTGGAATATTAAACTTTGTCGCAAATTCGAAGTCTCGTTCATCGTGTGCCGGAACGGCCATAATCGCACCCGTACCGTAACCTGATAATACATAATCTGCTAACCAAATCGGCACCTTATCACCATTAACTGGGTTAATTGCATAACTACCCGTAAACACACCTGTTTTTTCGCGTGTTTCGTTCATGCGCTCAATTTCTGATTTGCTGGCAGCCTGCAAGATATAGTCTTCAACTGATTTTTTTGTCTTTGGTGTTACCAAAGATTTTGCTAGTTCATGCTCGGGGGCAAGTACCACAAAAGTCGCACCAAATAGTGTATCTGGACGAGTAGTAAATACTGTAATAATTTCGTCACGCCCATCAATTTTAAAGTCAACTTCCGCACCTTCGGACCTGCCTATCCAGTTTTTCTGCATAACTTTGACCATTTCAGTCCAATTCAAATCATCTGTCGCTTCTAGAATTTCATCAGCATAATCAGTAATCTTGAAGAACCACTGTTTTAGGTTCTTTTTTGTTACTTGATTATTGCAGCGCCAACATTTTCCATCATGAACCTGTTCGTTTGCCAAAACTGTTTGGTCTGTTTCACACCACCATTGCGGGCTTTGCTTTTGATAGGCTAATCCATGCTCGAATAATTTGTTAAATATCCATTGCGTCCATTTATAATAACTTGGGTCAGCTGTACTGATTTCTTTTGTCCAATCATAGCTGTAGCCAAGTCTTTTTAGCTGTTCCTTGAAATGTATACGCGCTTCATCATGTGCAATTCGTGGCTTTTTACCAACTTTAATAGCATAGTTTTCGACTGGCAGACCAAAAGAATCCCAGCCAATTGGATTATAGGCGTTATAACCCTGTTGACGTTTCGCACGAACTTTTATGTCACTAAATTGGAAGGTTCGACCATGGCCAGTATGTATACCCGCACCAGTAATCCCTGGGAGCATGCTAAAGCCATAGTATTTAGGTTTACTGTGGTTAGAAAAGTCGACAGTATAAGTGCCTTCTTTTTCCCAAGTGTTTTGCCACTTTTTTTCAATCTCGGTTGGGTTATAGCGCTTCATAATAAAAGCATTATACCAAATGCAACAGATAAAGTGTAGTAGATGGTAGGTAGTAGGCTGCAAATCATATAATCACAAATCTCTTTGGGCACAAAGCGCTCGGCTCGATTTTTAGTTTTGGATTAATTCGTTAATGCCACGCCCATCTACTAACATTAATAAAGTACCTATACAAATTGAAGCAATATAGCTGAATAACTGGTTTTCTGGAAAAATATACAAGTCAAACAGCCCCCAAACACCACGCCAGAATATAATCACTGCAACGGCATCAATTATTATTCGTAACGGCTTTCTGTCGTCCAAAAAACTTTTTAATTTTTTATACATATCTCCCCCTTATTTTAATTTGAACCCCAAATCGCATCTAAAATTTTTATTCTAACTGACTGAATTGCCGGCACCAGTGCCGAAACGAACGAAACAGCTATTAATATTAACGCGTCATACAGCATTTCGCTGTTTTCAATAAACAGTTTGACTGGACCATAAGGAAACTGCAGCGGATTAGCATCTACCCATGGGATACAAATATAGTTAAATATCACGGCTCCAATTATTATTCCGGTAATCGCAAAAATAAATGATTTAACAATGTAAACAAACACGATAGCGACGGGTCGAATACCAATAGCTCGCTGTATCCCAATTTGTTTTCGCTTATTAATTAGCTCTACATAAGTCACAATAAATACAGTAATTGCAGCAACAATTAACGAAAAACCTTTCATAATCTCTAACACAATATTAAACGCACTGACTTGTTCGTTAATACCTGCAGCCATAACCTTAGATGATTGGTATTTAATACCGGGCATATTTTTGACCAGCTCTTTACCTAGCTTATCCTCATCGACGCCGTCTTTGGTCTTGATATATATTGAGGTTGCATGTCCGCCACTGCCTGGAATTAGCTTTTCGGCGGCACTATGTGTAATATAAGCTTTTTGGTCCGAAAAAATAAATATATTTTCAAATATTCCCTTAACCTTAAAATCATGTTTTTGCCCAGTTACCAAACTAACTGTAACTGTGTCTCCTTCACGAACGGTTTTAAGCGAAGAGGCATAATTTGGCAACAGTTTATTCCCCACCCCGGCTATTTGAATACCCAAAAAGATACCATCCTCGTCGTCTTCGTTCAAAAACTTACCTTCATATATTCGACTTGGCGACACGAAAACGTTTTTATAGCTATCAGGATCAATTGCATCAACTGTCCATACATTCGAAATATCGCCACTACTAA
>CAZCIE010000060.1:0-3402 GCA_964498955.1 uncultured Saccharimonas sp. (SeqCode)
GAAACCAAATGGAATTTTAAACAATTATTTAATTTTGCAATTGATGGAATTACGTCATTTACAACTGCCCCTTTGCGGATTTCGTCAGTTTTAGGGTTTATTGTGTCATTTACCGCTTTTATCTACATTTTAGTTGTGGTAATTACAACATTAGTCAACGGGGGAGATGTTGCTGGTTATCCGTCGATGATGGCTGTAATTTTGTTCCTTGGCGGCGTTCAGCTACTATCGCTTGGCATAATTGGCGAATATATTGGACGCATTTTTACAGAGGTCAAACAGCGCCCTCTTTATCTAGTACAGGAGTCAAATGTTACAAAAACTGATAGTAAAGCATAGCGACAAACTGCGCTTTGCAATTGTCGGGTTTGCCAACACCGGCATCGATTTTGGCGTGCTTTTTGCCCTTGTTAATTTGGTAAAATTGCCCATATTTTACAGTAATATTGCATCTACCTCTGTTGCACTGACTTTTAGTTTTTTTGTTAATAAAAAATTTACCTTCAAAGACACTAGCAGCCGCGCACGCGTACAGTTGGCGAAATTTTTAGTTATTACCCTATTCGGACTTTGGATAGTCCAGCCGATAATCATTGCGCTGTCTAGCAGTATGTTTGTTTATGCTGATATCAATGACAATGCTAAACTGTTAATCGGCAAGTTGCTGGCAAGTTGTTTTACATTGGTTTGGAATTATTTGATGTATAAGAGGTTTGTGTTTACCAGTCGACAATCGACAGATTCTGGCAAAAATAGTTAGCTTCTGTTCTTTCTTTTGGCAAAGAACCAAAGACCAGTTCCTTTTTAACCATAAAAATGAACCGAAAAATTCTTGGGGCGGCTTCGAATCCGCGGATTGTATATTTCATTAGTCTTCTTGGGTATCTGCGGAACCTCGCGCCTGAAATATGTTTTCAGGGCTCAAGCAGTCCTCGATACTCCAGGAAGTCTAACAAAATACCCATCCGGGCTTCTGCAGATGCCCCAAACCCCAAGGGCTACAAACTCAAACCCAAAAGAAAGAACAACGGATTAATTAGTTATAAAATATTGAGACATTTTTTAGTTAAAACAACAATTTTAAGATACTATGTAGTAGATTTCAGGGCTATTTGTTATAATTGTAGATGAATGAACATATTGGGAGTCAGAGTAAATAATATTACCAGGACCGAATTAGACCGGCGACTATTAGCAAGTTTTTCAGGTGAAGAAAAACTGAAAATTACCAAGATAAACGCCGAATTTTTAAACAGAGCATTGACTGATGGCGAATATAAAAAGCTACTTAACTCTTCTGATTTATGTATTGTTGATGGTCGCGGCGTGCTGTGGGTCGCTAGGTATTTATTATTACCGATTTCTGAAAATAAGTTTTGGCGAATAATCCAGGCTATATGGCAGATGGTTTATAGCGGCGCATCAATAATTTTGTATCCAAGGTTTATCACTTATCCAGTACCCGAGGCTATGCCAGGTGTTGAGGCTTTTAGCCAAATGATGCTTGCGGCATCACGTCAAGGCGTTGGAGTATTCTTGTTTGGTAGCCCATCAGGCGTATTGTCATTGACTGTTGCGAACGTCAAAAAAGAGTTTCCAAGACTCAAGATTTCGGGCAGTTTGGATGGTTATGGATTCCAAAATGACCCAAGTATTGACCCAGTTGATATTATTAACAAAACTGACGCCAAATTACTGATTGTTGCCCTGGGGTCGCCAAAGCAAGAACAATGGATCAAAGACAACATGTCAAAGCTGAAAAATATTCAGGTTGCGGTTGGTGAAGGCGGCACGTTTACGCGAATTGCAGATCCAAAACAAAGGTCTCCAAAATTTATTAATCGGTTGGGATTAGAATGGCTATGGCGACTGTTGTTTAATCGCAGCGAAACATCGACGCGCAATCGTTTTCAGCGTTTTTGGCAATCAGTACCAGTATTTATTTTTCGATCTGTCAGGTGGAAGATAAAAAATGGCCAAGCCAAAATTTAAGATAAACCTGTTTGATGCAATAATCGCCATCGTAATAATCTTGGTCATTATTGTCGTAGGTTTTGCTTGGAATAATCAACCGTATTTAGGGTCAAATGATATGACGGTAATTGTGCGAGTTGATGATTCTGATTTTGTCAGAAACATCACTGGTGCACAGCCAACTTCGGGTCAGGTGTGTATCGACAGTTATCGATATTGCGGCCAGCAAACCAAGGCACAGCTGCTGACTGACAGTGCATCAAACGCAAAATACCTGCAGATTGTAATAAGTGGAGTTGGCGACATCAGTAAAGATAAATCAATTTTCATGGGGCATCGAGTACTTATTAATCAATTGGTCCAGTTGCGCGGTAATTATGTTGCTGATGGGCGAATAACAGATTTTTATTATGAAAATTAGTTGGCGATTTAACGAGTCTTGGGCTTTCAAGTTTTCAAAAAAGTTATTTATTGATAGCGACACGCGATTGTTTGATAAATCGGCATTTCTGAAAGTACTAAAATTTTTAACAAACCAGCCCTTATCTGCCTGCTTTCTAATCTTGTCAGTAATATTGTTACTGTATAAATCGTTACTAGGTGGCACGATGATTAATAATTACAACATTTGGTTTTTGTTATTAGTGCTGGCCGCCATCACCTGCGACAAGAGGGCTATCAAGTCAAATCGTTCGATATTATTTTTATTTGGTTTTATTATTTGGGGACTAATTAGTGCAATCGTTGCAGCGCTTTGTGGCGTCGTGACCACGATATTAATTTATGGCGCATTTCTGTCAACAATCTTTCCGTTATATTTTATTGTTGGCGGCAGTTATCCAAAAAGATATTATCGGTTATTGCCTGTTGTCTTAATACTAATTTGCCTACCATTATTGCTGGCCGGAGTGTGGCAATTAGTAACTGGGGTAACGACACCAGAATATTGGGTGTCGCCAGTCGAGAATCTGATAAAATTGCGCGCCTATGGGTTTAGCGAAAATCCAAATAATTTGGGAGCTGTGGCGATGATGAGTGGACTGGTCGCGACTTTTGCTTTTTGGGTGACAAAAAAGTGGTACTGGGTAATGTATGCGCTGTTGGCGTTGTTTGTAACGGTTATGACATTTTCGCGAACCAGCTGGATAGGGTGGCTAATCGCAATATTTACCGTGTTGTTAATAAAAAATTGGCGATATATTTTACTGTCAGTATTTGCGCTGTTTGGTTTGTTCGTCCCATCTGTACGTCAGCGCATATTTTCGACGTCAAGCCCAAAGTTTATTCGTGATTCATCACTAGACGGCCGAATTTGGACAGTTAATGGAATATTCGACATATTCAAAACGTCACCGATATTTGGCGCAGGCCCAGGCACATACGGTAACTCTATGGCACGCGATTATATTAGTCCTGCATACAATTTGC
>CAZCIE010000061.1:0-3397 GCA_964498955.1 uncultured Saccharimonas sp. (SeqCode)
GGGCTGTTTATGCTATTCGTAAAATAACGACGTCTGATGAAGAAACGAAAGATGCTTGGGATGCTATAAAGCAAACTGGTGGGGGCAAGACAGCCTCGGCGCTTGTAAGTGGTCTTGCATATGAAGATATTCCAAATGAGTGGGTTGAAGACGCCTGGCAAATTATTGAAAAAAGGGGGGAATTGGACACATTCCGAGAAATCGTTTATGCTATGGCTACAAATAAGAAAACGCCAGTTGGCGCAATTGATAGGGCGCTGGAGATTATTCGCAAAAAAAACAGTGATATTATATCTAAGGATCTTGCTCATGGTCTTATTTCAGGCATTATGCGTGTTGAAGTTTTAGAAAAAGCTTGGGATATATTAGGGCAAACGGCCGGTGAAGAAGCGGCCAATGTGCTTTTAAATGGTATTTCAAGCTCTAGTGTAGGCGAGGATGATCTAGACAGGGCATTGTTGATTATAGAGGAAAAAGGGGGGAAAGATGCGTCAGATGGGCTATGGAAAGCTCTTAATAAGGGGGAACCACCGCTTGATAGCCATAGGGCAAAAATGAGGGGACTTACGGCTTTTCATAAAATAAATGCTAGGATTAAAGCCAGTCAGCCGGTTTAGCTTATTTGGCAGCATAATTTTTGATTTCCACGTATGCTTGTTTACAAGGGCGGACCTTGTAAACAGGGATGTTATTATATAATATGTATTTATGCCTGGGCGAAATGTATTAAAACTGGATATCGCTGATAGTTATTATCATGTATATGCACGTGGTAGCAGCCATCGCAAGGTTTTTCGTGATGACGAAGATTTTTGCGTGTTTCTGAATTTATTTAAACGCCATTTATCAAAAAATGAAGTTTGCGACAAAGCTGGCCGCAAATATCCACATTTACGTGGACAGATTGAACTGCTGGCTTACTGTTTGATGAATAACCATTTTCATTTGTTGTTGTACCAAAAAAATCAAGGCGCGATGTCGAATTTAATGCATGGCGTTATGACCAGTTACAGCGTCTATTACAATAAAAAATATAAATGTAGCGGAGCGCTGTTTGAGACCAGATACCGAGCCAGCCGAATATCAACAGACGAATATTTGATGCAAGTTAGCCGTTATATCCATCTGAATCCAGGCGACTGGCAAGCTTATCCATATTCTAGCGTTCACGCTTATTTTGGCGTAGGACACCCCGAGTGGCTGCAGGAAGAAAAAGTCATTGATTTGTTTGGTTCGACCCCAGTCTATGCCGACTTTTTAGACGATTTGGATGATTATGAAAATTCGTTGGATGAGATAAAGAGCGAGTTGGCGAATAAACTTTAAGTTAGCTGGTTTAATTGACAATCAGATTAGTCAGGTGTAAATTGAAAGGGTAGAGTCTTCCCTTTGACGCCTTGCTGTGTGGCACATTTAGGCATTGTCTAGGCACGGCAGGTTTAAATCCTGCAGGAGACTCCAAAAGTCCCTTTGGACCCTGATGGGGATGCTATGGGTGATGTACCCATCCGCTAAATGCGGTATCATTGTTCAAAGGGGCGATTAACTTTTTTACCCGAGCTATGGCTCGGGTTCTCTCTTGTCTTTTTATAGATACAAAATACATATAATAACACAAAAAGTATGCTTACAAGGCATGTCATGTAGTATTGCGTGGCCCGCCCTTGCAAAAAATTGGCCTATGCATATTATGGCCTGCTGAAGAAAAATGATATAGTGACAATATGCAAAAAATTACATTATCAAATGACTTACCAGCCAAAGATTACCTAGGCTTAATTGATTCAATAGGCTGGAAAAGCATGTTAAATGCACAGGTTAGCCGAGCGATTGAAAAATCGATGTATGTGGTTAAGGCAGTTGTTGACGGCCAGACCGTTGGCATGGGGCGATTGGTTGGTGATTTTGGCTGTCATGGACTGCTAACAGATATTGTCGTTCATCCAGATTTTCAAGGTCAGGGAATTGGGACTATGATAGTGATGAATATTAAAGATTTTGCGACAAGTTACGTTAGTGAAGGCGAGCGTTTTATTATTGAACTTTGCCCGACTGCTGGTAAACGAGATTTTTACCTGAAATGTGGGTTTAAATACAAGCCCGAGAACATGGATGGGATGTATTTGTGGATAGATAAGACAGAAAGAACTTGACAAATAATGTCTGATGGTGTATAATACAAGTCACTAGTCAATGACTGGTTGTTTAGTTGCAGGTTTGGCCAAGTGGTGAAGGCTCCGCACGGTTGTGCATCGGTGTGCAACTTAACGGGTATACGGAAGTTCGAGTCTTTCAACCTGCTTCACGAGAGCTCTTTGGTATATTATCCCTCATTATAAGCCGCATCTTGCGTATGCGCTGCCGGGATATCGCATCTTGTTGGGTCAATGCGGCCAAAGAGTTCTCTATTACCATACCTTTTTGGACCATTTTTTTATACGCAGGCAGCTGACGACTAGCTTGCGCAAAAGGAATTTGTCATCCAAAAAGGACAACATAATATGCCCCGGAGCCATTATGGCAACGGGGTTTTTCTTTTACTTCATAGAAAGTATTATCACGACACAAAAACTCTGTTCACAAGACCTGTGCTGTATCGGATGACACGGCCGTCCTTGTCCTTTTAGAGCTTGTAGAGAAAAGAGTTTATGAAAACTTACAGGCTTGTATTAAAGGCTAACAGTCAGGGGGCGTCGGCTAGGGTCGTTGTTTAAGTAATAAGGATTAAACCTATAACAAGACTAATAAAAAAGGGTATATCCTTTACGAATATACCCTAATGATCCGAGCTGTATTATGCTATTTTGTCAAGATATCGTACATCTTTTTAATCGCCTCAGCCTCCGCTTGGCTACGGCTTGGTGCCGTCTGATAAACCGCCTTGACTTGTTCAATAGTGGTGGACTTTGCAGTTGCATCCGGCAATGGCAAGACACAAGCACTGATTTTTTCTTTCGACAATCCTGTCAGGTCGACAATTTTTGCTATTGCCTCGTCTTGTTTACTAGGCTTTCTAGTCAAACAAATCACTTTCTTTTTTAAAATAACAAAGGTGAATACATAGTCACCTTAGTTTCAATGGGTAATATACCATATTATTTAATAATTTCAAATCATAAGTATTTTAGATTAAACAAAAATAAGCAATATGGTAGTAGCGGCGCGGGCGGCTGAAGTCTTCTTCGCTCATTCACGAAAAAATGTATTCGCTGTCCAGCGAAACGTTTATATTTCACTGCACTTTGCCGAACTTGTGACTTATCGCCAGTAAACTGGCGAGTCCCAAGTTTGATCTGTTGCGTTACCATAGAAAATACCCCACACTTTGGTGGGATATTTTCTATGGTAGTAGCGACAAGGATCGAACTTGTGACCTTAGGCTTATGAGTCCTACGCT
>CAZCIE010000062.1:0-3349 GCA_964498955.1 uncultured Saccharimonas sp. (SeqCode)
ATTATAGTCTAGTTGCAATACTGTCAATGCTACATTCTTCTCAAGGTTAATAGATGTTAGTTGGTTAATGCCTAGGACTAATTGCGTCAATGCTACATTTTTCTCAAGATTGATAGATGTTAGATAGTTAATGCCTAAATCCAATTGTGTCAACGCTACATTGTTTTCAAGATTAATAGATGTTAGTTGGTTGTGGTGTAGACTCAATCTTCTCAGCATCACATTCTTTTCAAGATTGATAGATGCAAGTTGAATGTTTTCTAGCCTCAAATATGTCAATGCTACATTCTTATCAAGATTAATAGATGTTAGTTGGTTGCTGCTTAGATATAGGTTCGTCAGCGCCGTATTATTACTAACATCAATACTTGTTAGTTGGTTGCCGCCTAGATATAGCTTCGTCAGCGCCGTATTGTCACCAATATTGATATATGATATTTTGTTCGAGTGTAAATCTAGAGTTTCTAGACCGGTTAACAGCTCAATTCCATTCGTGTTAGATATTTTTTTATCATTTGATTTATTAGTTCCAACACAAGATAAATTTTTAAGCACTGCCATCTCTCTGGCTGTCGTATAATATGCGTAGGTTCGATTATTTCTGCCTTCGATATTACCAGAATTCAAATTATCTAAAACACAAGCATAAAAATTAGGATCAGTAAAAGCTGGGTTAACAGGAGCGCCGTTAATCGTTACGCCCAGCACTGGTTTTTTACCATAGTTAGAGTTTAGGATTGTTGGCAAACCAAAAACAACTAATAGCACTAATGCGGCCAAACCACTCAACATAACTGCTATTCCAAAAGGCTTAGATAGTTTGACTTTTTTTGTTGATATGCGTTTTATTGGAGTTTTTTTGTAGGATAGCTTTTTTGTAGATAATTTCTTAATTTTTATCGGTTTAGCAATAATGCGTTTTTTAGCTGTTTTTTTAGCGACTAATGGCTTTTTAGCGACAACCTTTCTCTTTAAAGTTGATTTGCTAGCTGTTTTTTTTACTGCCATGTTAATCCTTTGCTGGTTGTTAATACTATTTTTTTATTTAAACTATAACTTATTTCATATTAGCATAAGTGTAATTAAATGCAATAGGAAAAATAAAAAATGCCGTTAAACTACCTGATTAATCTCGTCGAGCGTTGTCTCGCCTCTTAGTGCGGCTAAGACTCCGTTTTCAAGCAATGTTACCATTCCGTCTTTGCGCGCTGCACTTTCAATTGCTTCAGAATTGACATCTTTTTCATCTCCACGTAAAAACCTTTGGATGGTTTCATTGACAACCATCTGTTCCATAATACAAATTCGCCCCTTAAAACCAAATGGAGAATCAGGACTTGGTACTGGCTTCCATAATTTAAGGTTTTCAAAATTAGGCTTTTCGATATGAGAAGGTAGTTCTTTTAATGCGTCTATTATCCATAGCTTGGTTGCGTCATCAGGTTCGTATTGTTGTTTTGTAGCATCGTCCAGTCGTCTAACAAGCCTCTGAGCGATAACCAGCCTAATTGCCGAACTAAATATTGGATTAATACCGATTAAATCAATCATACGGCTGAACGCCGTTGATGTTGACGCCGCGTGAAAACTTGACAGCACTAAATGACCCGTAATTGATGCTTGAATTGCCGTCTTTGCCGTGTCCGCGTCGCGAATCTCACCAATCATCAATACGTCTGGGTCAAGCCGCAAAACTGATCGAAGCTCATCACCAAACTTTTGTTCGCCAGATGTGTCAATCGGCACTTGAGTTATGCCAGTAACGCCGTATTCAATAGGGTCCTCGAGTGTAATAATCTTACGTTTTGTTGTGTTCAAGGCGTTGATCATACTGTAAAGCGTTGTTGATTTTCCACTACCAGTTGGACCCACAATCAAAACCATGCCACGCGGATGGCTGATTATTTCGTCGATCTGGGCTCTTTCTGTCTGTTTGATGCCCAGCCTATCCAAATTTAACATCGATTCATCAAAATTAAATAACCTTAAAACAGCATCTTGACCATACATCGTAGGAATCATCTCGACACGAATATTCAAAATATGTTTTATGCCGTCACGATCTATCTCTTGCTGCATGTGTCCTGATTGCGACTCTTTGGATGCAGTTGAGATATTTGCCCTTGACGCTAAAGCCCCCAAAATTACTCGATATCTGTCGTTTTCCAAGTCCGCAACTGGATGTAAAACTCCATCAATACGCATACGAATCCGCATATTTGTCCGTTGGTTTTCAATATGGACATCGCTGGCGCCTAACCTGTCTGCTTGGTCAACCAGATAATCAAACACTTCATCGGTACCAACCGAATTTAATGTCTTGCTAACTTCCGCAATCGTGTCACTATCACCCTCTTGGGCAATTTTAATATCATCATGAACAATTTTAACAACAGGATCAAATCTGTCCATAAATACTTTAAAGCCACTCATGCTAATTAGGTAAAATTGAGCGGTGTCACCAACCTTGTTATAGCGAGATATCAGTTCACGAAGATAAGATTGCGGAGTTTGAGTTGTAATACCAAATTGCCATGGCCGACTTTGATCACCAATTATTAATGGAATCATACGGTTTTGACGCATCGTAGGAATATCAATTACGTCATTTGCAAGACTGATGCTGGACTCAATTGGACGCGTGTCCAAATACTGAAGACCTAAAATAACAGCGCGGCTAGCGGTTGCCTGCTCTTCTTCGTCTCGACGTTTTAGCTGAATCTTGTCTTCGTCCATTAATGACTATAATAGCATAAGCGGATAGTAGATGGTAGGTAGTAGATAGTAGGTAGTAGAATCTCAAACCTCAAATAGTAATTATAATACTTGGATAATTGCCAAAGATTGTTCGATTCGTAGTTTTGCGGGATGTTTTGAAAGCCATTCGTCAACTGCCTTCCTAGCACCGGGCAGTGAATCGTTGCCATAATCATCTACGATAATCATTGCACCACTTGAAATACTATTTTCGATAACCTTGAAAGAATCTTTGATTGACTGATAATAATCGCCATCTAAAAATGCAAAACATATCTGTCGCGGGACATCTTTTTCTGTCAATTCTGAGAACCAAGCTTTTTTGATAATCGGCATCGGGACGTTGGCTCTTTTTATATTCATAATAAATTGATTTTTGCTAGCATTTAGTTCACCGGTGATAAATTGTCCACTTATCGCACTGGTATCTTGGCTCGTCTTTTCTGGCAAACCCTCAAACGAATCATAGACATAAAACTTTTTGTCAGTTTCTGATAATTCCTTGGCGATAAAAACGCTTGTAGTCCCGACATAACAACCCATCTCTACTACGTCGCCGATTACATCGCCAAGAATCACTCGTCGAAGCTCG
>CAZCIE010000063.1:0-3293 GCA_964498955.1 uncultured Saccharimonas sp. (SeqCode)
CAAAGCCTTTAAAAATCCCACGAAGCCCATCGGCCCGTTTTATTCAGAGGAAGAAGCTGCAGCCATCGCGGCGGCAAACAAGTTTTTAGAGGAACAGCACTCAAGCGCAGTAAGCTCCGCTACGGTAGTGGACAGCAACCAGGAACATGGTGCTGCACCTACCCAACCAGCGTCAACGAACTCGGCGGGGTCAACAATCCCCTACAGTCCGTTCCGCTAAGTGAATAAGGGGTGGCTCTGGCATACGCTGGACCACCCCGACACTAAACTTAGTCATGATAAACATGCACATTATAATGATCTGATTTGTTGATACTTAACAATTCGTTAAAACGAACCAAATTTTTTAGGACAAATATCACTTAATTTTTTAAGATAATAAGTTCGCTGAAGAGCGAAAGGAGAAATAATAATATGAATATAATTACGTTTTTAAAGCGCGTTCCAAAACGTGCTTTGGCGACCTTATCGATGGTTGCTATTGCAGTCATCGTACCGGCTACATTGTTAGCTTGGGGACCTGATCGCCCAGAATACACGATCGAAAATAAAGAGACAGGTACAGTAGAAAACCTGCCATCAGACAACGTTTTTAACTCAATAATTAATAACCCAAACTACGGTGACGAGTTTAACTTTGTAACCATCAAAGACGCCGCAAATCAAAATGCTGGTGGTTGGGTTGATGAAATAAAAGTTGAAAACGATAAAGAATATTACGTTCGAATGTATGTACACAATAACGCCAAAGCTACTTTAAATAAAGTTGCGCAGAACGTTACTGCAAATTTCAACGTTCCGACGTATGATGCAAATCGAGTGCAAATTGACGGATATCTTTCGTCAACAAATGCCACACCAACCAAAATTTGGGATCAAGCAGTATTTACAAGCGGTGGCAGCCTAAATTTGTCATACGTTACTGGTTCAGCCACCTATACAACTAACTTTTTCCCTGCAGGGAAACCAGTTAGCGATAGTGTTATTGGATCAGGCGTAAAGCTCGGATACGACATATACACAGACGGTAGTTTTGATGGAAACATCCCTGGATGTTTTGAATTCACCGGCTTACTAATCTTTAAGGTTAAAGCCACAACTACTGACTTTAGTATTGCAAAAACTGTCCGCCTAAGTGATTCAACTGATCGCGCTTTCAAAGAAAGTGTTGACGTGAAACTAGGCGATAAGGTTGACTACCAAATCTATTTTGAAAATATTGGCGGCACTCAACTAAAAGATGTTGTTATCAAAGACGCTCTACCTGCCGGCATGACATATGTCGCTGGTTCGTCAAAGTTATTCAACTCTGACGGCCTTAAGTCAATCGCTGACGGCATCACTTCAAACGGTGTTAACATTGGTGGCTACAATGGCATGAAAGACGGTAAGAAAGGTGGAAATGCCTATCTGATGCTTCAAGCCAAGGTCGATTCAATCGACAAACTAAACTGTGGCGCAAATACTTTGGTAAACACTGCCAAGGCTATAACAAGTAAAGGGGCCAAGGAAGACACAGCAAATGTAGTCATTCAAAAGACATGTACTACACCAGTTGTCCCTCCGGTCACCCCACCTGTTACGCCTCCAGTAACTCCACCAGCAACACCTCCTACCACACCTAAGGCCCTCCCGGTCACAGGCGCTGATAGCAATATTGCTGCATTCATTGGAGTCGGTTCATTAGTCACTGCATTAGGTTATTACCTAACCAGCCGACGTGAATCATTGGTTCGCTAAACGAGTCTGACCGCTCCTAGTTCCTCAACTTTCTGAAGCGATTCAGACAAAACAAAACCCCGCATTTATTTGCGGGGTTTTTGTTATCTAAATAAATTACTTTGCAAATTCAAGATCTATGCGTTTTGCGGCTTGTTCAACCCATTCATGCAATCGCGTTAATTGCATTGACATCACCAATCGCTCATCATCAGATATTTCTTGGCGCTTTGATAGAGTATCGAGTAGCCCCAAAGCTGTTTGCATATCAGCCGAACTTGACTTTAGCTTCATCTCGTTATCAATACTATCAAAGCGCTTTTCCATATGCACAAACATCTTTTCAAACAATTTGTCGTGGCCAACAAGCTGCTTATTAACGGATTTAAAGCCGTCTTTGACTTCTTTGGATAATTTTGCCATTTGGTCTTCGCTCATGCCAACAATTATAGCACCTGCTATAATAGAATTACTATGGGTAAAAACAAGAAAAAACGTAACAAAAAATACACTGGTGCTGACGCTGCCATAACTCAACCAGTGATTATTAAAATTGAAGCAGTAAACCGCAACAAGTTATCTCAATGGTGGTTTGATAATAAAAAAATAGCAAAGCCTGTGGGAATTGTCGCTGGTGTTGTATTCTTTCTCGTTATTGTTATCGTGCAGATTATAAGTCTATTCTAAGCCAAACCATTAATAGATCGATACTTTTTCTAAATCAACGCCAACCTTTTCGGCCAAGACTTGTATGTATTTTTCTAATCGCATGATTTTATGATCCATCGCAGCCATTTCTTGAGCATAAGTATCAATTTTGGCGGCGTAACCATCAATCAGGTTAGTCAAATGGTCAATCTTATCATCAAATTTCTTATCCATGGCATCAAAACGTTTATCAATTTCGTCGAAACGCTTTTCCATATATATGAACATTCTTTCGAATGACTTGTCGTGGTCGGCAAGCTGCTTATTAACAACCTGAAACCCATCATTTATTTCTTTGGATAATTTTGTAACTTGGTCTTCGCTCATACATTTAATTATAGCACCTGAAAATAAAATATGTAGATAATTTTAGACTATTCATGAATCCGAACCTCTCTTCTGTTGTTCGGATACCACCTACTACCTACTACCTAATCTTTAATATTTTCCCTAATAATACTTTTTATTATATCTAGATATTCTTTTTCTATATCTTGGTCTGGCACTTGTTCTGGTCCCCCTAAAACGAAGTTGCAATTGTATTTTTTGTTGGCGTAATTAATACCTTCTTGTAGACTATTGCTTGTATAAACCAGTATTGTTTTTGCGTCTGGGAAAAACTGCCAAATGGTCGGGTCGATGATAGCGACCTCATTGCCCCTCTTTACAATCAAGATATCATGCGCCATTTTGCCACCCATTACATTGGCGCCTTTCAAGATGTAATATTCATATGACATATCGTAATTTGAAAACCACTTAATAATTAGCCTGCAGATCTCGCTACAACAATACTTAAAATCCGTCCCCAATTTATTAGGAGACAAATCTAGAATCTTGTTTTGAATTTCGTTAATTTCTTTTTC
>CAZCIE010000064.1:0-3259 GCA_964498955.1 uncultured Saccharimonas sp. (SeqCode)
TTCATAATTACTGTGCCTTTAGTGTCAGTTAGCAACAAGTTTCGCAATCCAATCAATGCCCTTGTGGTAATCTTGTACGTCTGACGAATTGTGCCGCTGCTGGTCGTTTCTTGGTGAGTTAATTCACCTCGGCGAATACCAAGTTCTTGGGCAACAACTCCAACAAATTCGTTGCCGACTTCGATAGTTAATTCTTCAACTGGTTCTTGTTTAATACCATCAATCTCATATATAACAACTTCGGGGCGACCAACTTCAAATTCGTAACCTTCACGGCGCAAGGCTTCAATTAATACCGATAAATGTAACTCACCTCGGCCTGAAACCTTAAACCCAATTCCCTCTTCGACAACTTTCAAGCTAACGTTTGTTTCTAGCTCTCGGTTTAACCGTTCACCAATTTGACGTGATGTATTATATTTAGCTTCACGGCCCTTCATTGGGCTAGTGTTTGGACCTAAATAAATACTAATTGTTGGCGGTTCGACTTCGATAGTAGGCAAGGCTTCTGGGTTATCGCGATCCGCAATAGTTTCACCAATATTTGCATCAGGGATTCCTGTTAGCGCTACGATATCACCTGCACTTGCACCATCAATCTCTTCGCGATTTAATCCGCGATACCCAAAAATTTTATCAATTTTTGTTAGAACTTTTTGTCCATCTCGTTTAATTAGAGTTATTGGCATATTCTTGCTAACAATTCCGCGCGTAATTCGGCCAATAGCGTATTTGCCCAAGAATGAATCATATTGAAGTGCTGTAACTAATAGCTGCAACGAACCATTAGCATCGGCATCTGGCGCTGGGATCTCGTTAATAATTGCATCAAAAATCGGAACCAAATCAGCATGTTCGTTAACATTGTCTGGCATTTGCGCCCATGACTTTCCTTCGCGACCAATCGCATAATAGACTGGGTACAGTAATTGGCTGTCATCAACTGCCAGCTCCAAAAACAAGTCTGAAATTTCATCAACAACTTCGGCAATTCGGCGAGATGGTTTATCAATTTTGTTAATCACAACGACTGGCTGCAACCCAAGCTGTAATGCTTTGGACAAAACAAATTTTGTCTGAGGCATTGGACCTTCTTGGGCATCAACAACTAAAAGCACACCATCGGCCATATTTAGTGTTCGTTCAACTTCGCCACTAAAATCAGCGTGGCCCGGAGTATCAATAATATTAATTTTGTAGTCACCATAATAAACTGATGTTTGTTTGGCGGTAATTGTAATACCACGTTCGTGCTCTTGATCACCACTATCCATAATTAGTGACTGTTCCATTTCGGCTTGGTTATCACGAAAAGTATGAGACTGTTTCAGCAGACCATCAACAATAGTCGTCTTGCCGTGGTCGACGTGAGCAATAATTGCGACATTCCTGATTTTTGAACTATCTTTCATACATTTTAGACTTTCTAACAATTAATCAATAATATAACCCGCCTGCTTGCGGGTTTGTTTCATCTGTAAGTATAGCACAATCTTGAAAAATTTCAAACATAAGTTTAAAAATAATTATAGATAGCTACACAAACAAACAGGCCTATGTTTATTAAGCTATATTTCTATACTATCATAGTATTTTTTTGTCAAGTTTTGAAGTTCCGCTAAAGTGTTAGTAGCTGATAAACATCAACCACGACTTCTTCGTACGGATGAACTTTCTTGATAATATCAACAATTCTTTTGACTTGGTCTTTTTCACATTGAACTTCAATCCGTTCTTCGTCTACAGACTCAAATTGACCAGATGAACCAATATGTGGGTTTGCGTTATTACTAGGCAAAAAACGGCCAACACCTTTTACTGAATAGCTACAAAATGAGTATTCTCCAATAACACCAGCACCCGCTTCACCGATTGCTTGGCGCAAATCATCAGCATTTTCAAATGGCACAAAAACTACAATTTTTACATAATCTTTCATGATAATAGTATAACAAAAAATCTTCTTATCAATATTTTAGATATATCCGAAGGAATATTTTTGATTAAGATTGGGTGCTATTTGATATTTCTTTTTGGAGTTTTCGAGAGTATTTAACTATACGATGATAAATAATACGTATTTGGTTGTAATTAATTTTTTGTCCATCTATAATAACGCCGTCGTTAATCTTGGCCTCCTCTAAAAGATGATTAATATCTGATAAAGATCGGCGAGTACCGTCTTTGTTGTACTCAAGTGTAAATATAGGATATGATTCAATTAGATATGGATGCTTTTTCAAAATTTCATCACAAAAATCAGAAACAATTTGCTCAGCATTTCCATTAAACTCTTGAGGAGGGACCCCTATTTTGTTTGTACCCAATGATAGCGAATAATTATCATGATGACCAATATTGCTTTCATCTACTCTATTTAATAACACTGATTCGAGAATATGCTGATTACCAGGAGGATCATTTGGATTTACAACCCGTCTACCCAATGTGCCACCTATCGGAACAACATTACCTATATACTCGTTAGCGTGATCATTCGCGTCTGTCTCAAGAAACAAATCATTGTGAGCATTATTATAAAAGTTTTCTCCACCTTCAAAGTTTGGCAACAATCCTATCAGCAAATAGTCCTTAATTAAACATAAGGTACCATAAGATATTTCATTATTCTCAATACGCTGTTTTTGAATATCGTGTTGGAGCTCATGCTCACAGGTATAAATAAAATCAATTAATGCGTCAGTCGCCTCATATCCCTTGAGAGGGCAATTTAGTGCTTTACCTCTTGAATGCGCAGGAAAATCTAAAAAAGTACCCTCTGATGAATGAAAGGCGCGCGTTAGCCATCCCCAATTTCCTTTGAACGGCTCTTGACTAGTTGGATTAAGTCTAAGGCACTGCAAGCTGGAGCCATTCTGATTTTCCTGCATATAAGAATACTTTAAAAAAAGGTTTACTGGCTTATCAACCCCTAAACTGCTCGCGCGAGATTTAACATATGAGGATAGAACATTATAATATTGCGAAGGATCAAAATTCTCTTGTTTTAATAATTCTTGGATTACCTCAACGCTTGATTTTTCAGTCTGTTCAGGACTTAAAGTGCTAGGATCAGCTTGTTCTGTTGTTTCATTTGACTGTGGGCTTTCTGTATTTGGCATGTCATAGCTATTATTATGTATTTTACTGTTTTTGTCTGGCATAATCCTATTATAACAAAATTAAAATATAGTGCCGAGGGGCTCGGTCACGTTCCGCGACCCCGCGAGTTCACGATTGACGATTAATCGTCATCGGA
>CAZCIE010000065.1:0-3168 GCA_964498955.1 uncultured Saccharimonas sp. (SeqCode)
CTTATTTTCATACTATATTTAGAATACGATTAATGCCGGTTATCTGCAAGTGCTTATGGTTTATTATTTATAGGCTTTTCAGTAAATTGTTTTTATGCTTAAATGTAGTTACTATGTCATTAAAACAAAATAGGCAGGCCACACATAAAATAAAATCTTTTGTGTTTGTCTTATTTTTGGCAGCCTCGCTAGTCACAAGCTTGTCACTGCTTAGCCCAAGTACCGCAAATGCTAAGACATGGTCAAGCGTAGATCATGAGATTAAATCGCTGCTTTATTACAAAGCAATGTCAAACTGTTGGCTTAAAGCAGATTCAAATAATCCAATTTATGGTGTAAGTTACGAAAACGTTCGAAGTGGTAATTGGTGGAATGGTGCAATTGCCACCCCTGACCAATCTGATACAGGTTGGTACACAACAATAGGATATAACGAAGGTAAAGACATCTATAAAGCTGGCTCTAGGGAGGTACATTGTGGCGACACAAAAATGATAAAAGACGCCCTACAACTTTGGGGCATCGACTTAACAACAAACAGCAAAATTGACGCATTTTTTGGTGATATCGGCATGTACTACTCCAAGCCAATCTTTGGAGCACATGGGTGGGTTGTTGACAAAGACAAAAAAGACGTTGAGGCAAAATTTAAAGCCTACATTCAAAAAAATGTATACAATCAAGAAGGCGTAGAGCCCACACTAAGCCCACTTGCAGCATATACGTTTTGGAGTCATTCATTGGCAAATAGCGGAATTATCCCTGCGTATAAAAACAAAATGCCTGATGAGTGCATAAAAGCGCAGACTCCAGCGGAAGTAGCTGATGCGAAAAATACTCAATTCTGGATTAAACAGTGTAATAACGGGGATCCTTTAATATGGTTTGACGTTAATAAGTCCCAACTAACTAAGGACGATTTCTTTGTTGGTATTTACCCATTTACACAAGAACAGTTGACCCACAGCGAAGAACAGGTAAATGATATGGGTCGTTCAGAATTTGGGTGGGGGGTAGTAGGAGAGAATATTAGCGGAACTGGTGGCGCGTTAACTGCTATAAACAAGAGCATATACTATGCAAAACAAGTATACGGTGAAAAAATGCATGTGGCACCTGATCCCGTTAATAACGATATAACTATTAGCATAGTTGCAGCCATAGACCCGCCCATTATGGACGTATTCTTACCCGACGAAGGTGTTGGCCCTTTTGATGTTAAGGTCTATAAAGTAGACTCGTTCGCAGCTGGCTATTGGCCGAGCGCTGCATATATCACCACAACTTCTGAAACTTCGCCAAACAAAGATACTGGCACAGAACAATACTATGCTGCGTCTATAAAAATAGAAGAGGACGGGTTTTTTGTAGTTTGCGCTAATAACAATATAGTTATTAAAGAAGTTTGCTCTGAAGTATTTAAAAAAGAACAAAATAAAGTTCCCTATAACAGCGCCGGTCAACCGGTTCAGCCCAAGATAGTGCTTGGGGTCACAATGAACGCTGATGGTACTGTCGCTCCTGGTGGTATCACCACAGGCACAAACAAACAAACCTGCAACATCGACGGTGGCTTTGGTTGGGTCGTTTGTCCGGTTATTAAGTTTATGGCAAAGATTGCCGACAAGGCCTATGCATTTATTGAAAAGGACTTTTTAGTAATAGATTCTAGTCTGTTAGACAAGAAAGAGGCCAAGGATGCCTGGAATGCTGTTCAGGGCTTGGCTAATGTTGCCTTTATTATTGCTTTCTTGCTTATTATCTTTTCACAAGTAACTAGCGTTGGCATTACGAACTATGGCATCAAAAAGATGTTACCAAAGTTAATTGTAGCGGCTGTTTTAGTTAATCTATCATACATTTTTTGCCAGTTGGCAGTCGATCTTTCGAATATTGTTGGGTCTAGTGTTAATACCTTTATTGCTAGTTCTGTCTCTGATGTCAATACCAAAATCACGACACAAGCGGGTACAATACCTTTGCCTACGGCTGGCAGTGGCGGCGGTCTAGAAAATCTTACTGGTGTTATATTAATAGGTTTAGGCGCTGGCGCACTTATGCTGTCACTGTCAGCCTTAATTCCAATGCTACTTAGTGCAATTATTTCCTGTGTCATGATTTTGTTCATTTTAGTAGGCAGAAAAGCCCTTATTGTTATACTGACTGTCTTGTCGCCACTGGCTTTTGTAGCTTATCTGCTGCCAAATACAAAAAAGGTATTCGATATGTGGAAAAAGACATTCATGGCGATGTTAATGGTATATCCAATTGTAGCTTTTGTGTTTGCTGGTTCAAAGCTTGCTTCGTCAATACTTATGCCGCCGGAAGGTTCGGACGATAATAAAATCATGATGCAAGTCATAGCGTCAGGCGTATCGGTCATACCACTGTTTGTTGTACCAGGACTGTTGAAAAAGTCGATGGATAGAGTCGCTGGAATAGGCAATATGGTTAACAAGCTTAACTCTAGTGCAAAATCTACTAGCGACAAGCTAGGCAAGGGTATTACAGACAAATACAAAAACTCTGACTTCGCAAAGTTTAGAGCTGCTAAAAAGCTAGACATACGAAACCGAACCAAAGCCGGAAACTACTCGGGACGAAACATTTTAAGAAGGGGTGCGTCTAAGGTTTATGGTGCAGCAAATAATAGCAAGGCTGTAAACTTTGTAACTGGTGGACTTGGCGCCAATAGAGACAAACTAATGGGCACACAGGACAAGGCTGATGAAAAAGAGTTTACCGAAATGACCAAAGATAATGACGCTATTATTAACGCTATTGCTAATGATGGCTTTAATGAAAAGTCAGCCGCCTTCCAGGGTCTTAGCAAAGAGAACCAGCAACAAATAATTAAGATGAAAGCTCTGAATCTACACAGAAAGTCTTCTACATACACCGCTACCGCCAACCATATGTCAGAGAATGGCATGGGCACTGGTGCCGACATCGAAAGACTACTTAATAATGCTAAGGCCACTGGAGCCAAAGGAAACACCATAGAGAATGCCTATAACGCATCAATCGGGAACTACAAGAAAAGTGGTAGGGCAGATGCTATGTTTGATTTGAATAACAGGGCGGTAAGAGCCGGTGTCGCCGGAGTTAGCCCTATGACCATGGAAGATGCCTTTGCCAAGATAAACCCTACTGACATTAGTAAGTATG
>CAZCIE010000066.1:0-3101 GCA_964498955.1 uncultured Saccharimonas sp. (SeqCode)
CCCAACATACCTTTACCGTTGTATCTGGCTTTATCGCCATCCAACAAAACTGTTGCTTCTTTGGACCCAGCCGATGCGCCATAGCTAACTGAAGCTTCACCGATTGAACCAGACTCCAAAGTTACGGTGACTTCCAGGCTTGGAGCGCCACCACTTGCTAATATTTCTCTTGCGTAGATATTTGAAATTTTTGACATAACTTAATTATATCGCAAAAATCAAATGCCATAAACGAAAACATTTTCTAACACCAAATATTTTCCTTACAGTATTGGCAAAAATATGATTGCGGATATTTTGTCTTACATTATTTATATTGAATATAAATACGTTATCAATCTTATTCAGTAAAATCAGCTATTTCGGACTCACGTCGGGCAATAAAACCTAGTAATTGCTCGGTGCTGCGTGGTTCGTTCCATGTTGCTAAATTTGTTGTGTTTGTTTCGGGTGACATTTTGTTGCTTCCTTTTTGTTTTTATTATTTGATAATCTTATGTTAGCACAAGCGTGATAAAATGTCAAGCATGAAATAGTAGATTGTATATAGTAGGTAGTAGATAGTAGAATTTCTTAAATCTCAACAACAGATAGCTAGCAAGTATTAACACCTTAACAGGTCCGTCCTCTTTTGGTATAACATTATGACTGTTTTAGCAATAGTTTTTAATTGATTGAAGCTTATAGCCAATTACTAAGTAGCCTACTACCTACTACCTACTACCTACTACCTACTACCTACTACCTACTACCTACTACCTACCATATACTACCTACTATTCCTTTTTCTTCACGGTTATGCTATAAATAAGGTTGGAGAATAATAAAAATACAAAAAAATGGATATAATTAGCTCTATCGCAATTGTCACCCTGGCTGCCTTGATTCACGCCAGCTTTCAATTAAGTGTCAGTGTATTAACCATACTTAGCGCAAACGTAATTGGCAGCAAAAAGTCACAGACTATGTTGATAAAACTAACGACTAGCTTTATAGTCGGAGCAGCCATTATGACAATATTGCTATTAAGTGCTACTGTCTTGATAAATTTAAGTATCTTTAATAACAAAATCCCCGAATTAATTTGGACTATTGCCTGTGGTTTAGCGGGTGGAGTGGCAATTGCGATTTGGTTGTTTTATTACCAACGCGATATCGGTACGTCACTTTGGATACCTCGTTCTGTTGCTAAATATTTGTCCGAGCGTACTAAAGCCACAAAGTCAGGCGCTGAAGCCTTTGGGCTGGGACTAAGCAGCGTTTTTGCCGAATTGATGTTTATCATTGCACCTGTGTTTATGTCCGGGGTTGTCTTGTCTATGTTGCCGACAGTTTGGATGTTAACTGGAATAATTATTTACACTGCTATTTCTTTATTACCACTTATCGTTGTTTGGGTATTAATCGGCAGCGGCCATAGTATTGGTAAGATTCAAAAATGGCGCGAAGATAATAAACATTTTTTGCAATTTGCAGCTGGCGCCGGCTTAATCGTGTTAACATTTTTTGTATTTGTTAACCAAGTTTTAACGACTACGGTGGCAAGTGGATTATAAGATATGAAAAATCACGGCAAAAACGAACGTATTGAAAAATTTGACCGCAATAGGTTATTTAACAGCATAATGAAAGTTTGTTTGACTGCCCGCCGACCTGATGGCCAAGCTGAAACAACTGCTAACGCGGTTTGCGACAAAGTGGACGAATGGCTAAAACAACGACCCGAAGTTACAACTAGTGATATTCGCCGAATTACTGCCAAAAACCTGGAATTATTTGATCCCGAAGCTGCATATTTATACATACAAACACACATTACAATATAAGGAGAAATATGGCAAAACATCAATTTGACTACGACTTAATCGTTATCGGCAGCGGCGCTGGTGGCAGCGTGGCAGCTACAATTGCGGCCGAAAAAGGCAAAAGAGTCGCTATTATTGAATCCGACACCTTTGGCGGCGAATCGCCAAATTGGAGCGACGTACCAATAAATGCCCTGCTTCATTGTGCAAATTTGTACGACGAGGCCCGTCATGGTGCCAAATTTGGTATCAGATCATCAACGATTGGATATAATTATCCGTCAATACGAGCATGGAAAGATTTGGCGGTTAGTCGAACAGGTGTAGGCGGCAATCGACGATATTACGAGAATCGTGGAATTAGTGCGTTCGGTGGGCATGCTCACTTTTTATCTCCAAACGAAATTAGCATTAACCGTCGACACCTTTCGGCTAGTAAATTTTTAATTGCAACTGGTTCACACTGGCATATTCCTTCAATTCCTGGGCTCCAAGATATTAATTATTTTACACCACGAACAATTCTAGAGACTATTCGACCGCCAAAAAGCCTGTTAATCATTGGTGGTGGCGATACTGGCGTCGAAATCGCCTGGTTAATGGCAATTTTTGGAACAAAAGTATATATTGCCGAAAAAGCCGAGCGAATTTTACCAGACCGCGACAAAGAAGTTAGCGAAACGGTTGCCCGAATTTTAACTGATCAAAAAGGCGTAACTTGCTTGACACATTCGGTTGTTTCGTCGATTGAAAAAGATGGCATTAGTAAAAGAGTAATATTTAAGCGTGCCGGAGTTGATAAATCGGTCAAAGTTGATGAAATTTTAGTTGCAGCCGGACGAGTGCCAACAACAGATATCGGCCTAGAGAATGCTGGCGTGAAATATAGCGAAAAAGGCATTATTGTTAACGAATATTTGCAAACTAGCATCGGACACATTTTCGCAGCTGGTGATGTCATTGGCCACAACAGCCATACTCATACTGCACTGCTGGAAAGCCAAGTGGTCGCGAACAACATCCTTCATATGACAAAAACGAGTTTGGATTATTCGGCTATTCCTGAAGTTGTGTTTATCAACCCTAGTATTGCTAGCGTTGGCA
The DNA here is from genome assembly GCA_964498955.1 of uncultured Saccharimonas sp. (SeqCode). Lineage (GTDB taxonomy): Bacteria > Patescibacteriota > Saccharimonadia > Saccharimonadales > Saccharimonadaceae > UBA1547. The sequence goes on from CAZCIE010000066.1 coordinate 2,910, forward strand.
TGAGTGAGATCAACTGCCTAAAAAGACGAATATCGATAAAAACCGCCATTGCGCCGCTAAGTATTATCGCTCGTAGTAACACGTCTGATTTCGTGGATGGATTTGTTAAAATTATTGTTAACAGCAAAAATATCATTATCGGTGCGTCGGTCGTAGCCCCTGAGGCAGCCGAAATCATCCAAGAGCTGGTAT
>CAZCIE010000067.1:0-3089 GCA_964498955.1 uncultured Saccharimonas sp. (SeqCode)
ATTTAGATTAACATTGTATACTTTCCCCCTAACCGAATTCAGCTCGACTAACGTTGGGCTAATCTCGATACCTTGAGCAGCATTTGCAAATGATGATGGTGCTGCATCAGCAGAAGAACAAAAAACAAGACCACTAAATAATACAGCCACCAGATTTATTATTATGACTTTATAAAATCTCATATTAATCATTAAAAATTAGCAGTTGCAGTATATGTTAGTACTGTAGAATAAGCACCTGGCGCAGTTGCTCCGTCTATGTTTGCGATATAACTAACTGTATACACATTGCTGTTTGTAGGTGCAGCCGCCGATGCGATAGTGTCACCACTAACAAACTTAAACAAGTCAGCCGTACCATAATCTGCTGTTGGAGCACCAATGCCGGTCCCTGATTTGTTTGACCCAATTGCTGGGGTGGCGTTTGCCACTAAATTTATTCCAAATTGTTTTGAGTCCATGGTTGAGGCGGTAGGTGATCCAAGAGCAGTAATCGTGTTACTGCCAGACATCAAAGTTGTACCGCTATAATTTACTGAATATCCCGACAGGGCATTTGTCGCAACAGTCATAGAAGATGTCCCCGTGCCAGTTGCGCTTGTTGACAATGCACCCAAACCGACAGTTGTACTTGCTAATGTAAATGTTAAAGTTTCACCAACTGATGCCGTTACGGTAATTTGACCTGCCGTAGAGGCCGCAACAGCACCCGTATCAATAGGCGTTGTCCAGGCATCGTCCGAATAAGTTGCTATCCGCAAGAAGAATGTTGCGTTTGTAGCGCTAGGGTTAGTAACTGACGAAAAACCAACAGTTTGTGCACCTGTTGGCGCCGCACTGTTAGCGGATTTATTTAGTCTGAGAGATCCAGCCGCCCCATTATCAACCAACCAACCCGAAGCATCCCCCAAGTTTGTAGGCTGAGCTGTTAGTGTTGAAGAGCTTGCCGAAAAGCCATCTGGTGTGGTGCATGCACCAACCGCAGTCGTACATGCTATGAATTCAGCTGATTTGATAACCGTAGCCGATGGAACAGTAAAGGTAAATAAGTAAGTTGTACTAGCACCAGCCACCGAACTGCCTACAACAACTGAACGGCCAGTAATTTGGGCAGCTGAAGCCACATTAGTAATAAATGCAATAGATATAGCTATAACAAATATACCACTCAACACTTGTCTTAAGAATGTTTTTGCTTTTCGATTTATCATTCGGCTTATTCCTTAGCTTTTGCTTATACTATCTGAATGTTATAATAACATAAGCGTGAAAAAAATAACATTATCTGCATCATTATTTCTTTGTGTATTCTTGCCAACTGCTTGTATGGCTCAACCTTATGGCAAAGGTATTTATAATGAGAATGTCCCATACGGTAGCGAAACTTCACTTTCAATTGCAACAAGTGGAAATGTAAGTATCCAAGTCACACCAACGACTGAAGGCACATTAGCAACAGGCGCTAGTAATGTCATTGTAACCTCAACTGATGTAATGGGCTACAAATTATATATTAGATCCTTGACTGATACAAATATGAACAATCTGGGATCCTTGTTGCCAGCATCTGCCAACGGCTCGCCGGCAACATTGGCCGCAAATACTTGGGGGTATAATACTGACGCATCAACAAACTTTGTCGGACTGACCCTAGACGATACTTTAATCCGTTCGGTCACAGTTCCCACACCAAGTGGCGACATTACGACTATTACTTATGGAATTAAGGTAGATATGGAAAAACCAGCCGGCAATTATGAAACAACCGTTGTTTATACAGCTGTCCCACAAACTGATTGAAATAACAGAGTTAAGATCGCTGTATAGCGATTAAGATTTAGGGTTTAGACGTCTTTTCACAACAATAATAATCGTAATAACTAGCACAATGAATATCACAATTAAGTAAATCGGTAAAAATATAATATACCTAATTTCGGTGACTGAAGGCGTATCACCTAAACCGATTTTGTAAAAAACTTTATAAATACCTGGTAATTTTGGTATCAACATATCGTCTGTAATCAATCGAACCGAGCCTGGCAATATTAGTGCGTCACCTGATTTTTTTACTGCTAGATTATTTAAAAAAATATTTTTAATTGCAACACTATACCGACTTCGAAAATGTGTAGTCCCTTTGTTTTGAATAGTCATTGACCATTTATTTTGTACACCGATAAACCATGGCGTATTTAATGATAATAAATGACCTTCACGACTTACGTCACCAGTAACATTTATATAAAGCAACATTGCGACTCTTTGACGTGAATTAATATTATTTTCATTACCTTTTGTGTCAGTACTAGCAAATAAACTAATATATTTTCCGCCTGGTTCGGCCGATAACGGTACTCCGACGTGATAATTTATTTTTACTGATTTTCCGGATGCTATATCCACATTGTTTTTATCAAATTTTATCCATTTTGTTAAATCAGATTCAGGCATAAATTTATAGTCATATTGCTGATTTATAACATTAAATTCTTCGGCAATTAAATCTATATTAATTTCTGAATTGGTTGAATTTGTAACCGTCAAATCACCTCTTATTGAAGTACCTGGGGCGATATTAAGTTCATTACGAAGTGGCGACAGCATTAAGCCTTTGTTTGTTACTGCATTTGATATATTTGAATTAATTAATAAAAAACTAACAGAAATTATTAAAGCTAAACTTAATAAACACCCAAAATAATTTTTGTATGATTTTTTATACGATATAGCCATACCCTGATAACGTTGATGAGATATTTATATGATCACCATTGGCAGCATAAATGTCTAATGTGGAAGTGCCACTTAAAGTTAAATTATTTGTGCCTAAATCAATTTTACCGGTCCCCGACAATGACGCAGAAATTACTAGGTCATACGTAGAAGTAAAGTTCTGCCCATCCGTCGTTACAAATGGCTCATTATAACCCATATTCGCAGTCAAACTTGCCCAGTCCTCACAATAGTCATAAACTTCTTGCATTGTGTGGTCTTCGTCTATGGTAATCGTATTAGTCGTGTGGTCTATATCTATGCCTGTATATGCACTTGCTGTCGCTTCATCTACGTCTATATAAATATTAGGA
>CAZCIE010000068.1:0-3063 GCA_964498955.1 uncultured Saccharimonas sp. (SeqCode)
CGTCGCGATCAGTCCAAGCTTTGAATTCGTTGATTTTGGCTGATTTTTGCAGAGCCCTGTAGGTCGTTGTACGCTTGTCAGGCTTGCTTTCGACCAAAACTAAGTGAATATCATCAGATATCCGTGCCAGCCATTCGCCAAAAACTGGCCAAATAGCCTTGTTTTCGGATAAGCCGCGGATTATTACCGTTCGAGCAGTAGCAAATAAGCTAATCCCCATTAAAATGTCAGGCAATTGGTTCAATTGCAGCGCTGCCCCGTCAATTCGCTCGACCGTGCCATCAAAATCATTAACAATCTGGTCAATGGCCCGCTGAATTTCGAATGAGTTATCGCCTGTTAGTAATGTAATCATTCAGTTTTACAACTTCTTTTTTCTGGCCTTTAATCTTTTAGGCAGAATTTTTATCCCTACTATCATACAAGGCAAAAAAGCAACTAATGACAAGCCGCCTATGCCAAAGGTAAAAATTTTAATCACTAATAACAACTGGCTACTTTCACTAAATAGCTGCACTGGAGCATCGTTCGACCTTCCACATCGGACGGCGTCGGCAAGGATTGTGGTCTCAGTAATCGGTAAGCTACAGTCGACTTGCTTACTACTGTCTATCACCGAATTGCTAATCGTCATGTCAAAAACTGCGCATAAGATAAAGCAAGCGATAATTAAAATGATCGGTACGACCATTAAGAATATTGGAAGCACTAAACTAGTTTTTTCTGGTTTTGTTGAATTATCTATGGCCATAATTATATTTTACCGTTATTCTGGCAATTAGGACAGATGTGCGTGCCACGACCAGCAACTCGTAATTTGATAATTTCGGTGCCACAACGAGCACAGGATTGCCCCTCACGACGAAAAACATTGGCAAAGTCCATATAACTTCCCTTTTTACCTTCGGCATTAACGTAATTTCGGTTAGTTGAACCGCCTTTTTCGATTGATAAATTCATAACCGCACGCAGTTCGGTATAAAGTAGCCTGAATTTAGCAGCCGATACGTCAGCAACACGAGTTGCAGGATGAATCCGCGCACCCCACAATGATTCGTCAGCATAAATATTACCAACACCAGCAATTACTGACTGATCGAGGATAGCGGCCTTAATTGTGCTATTAGGGCGCCGTTTAAAGCGCACGGCGAACTGTCCCGACGTGAAGTCGGCTTCTAGCGGTTCTGGGCCTACACGCTTCATAAAGTCAATATTCGCAATCTCTGCAGTCGGAATTAATCGAACCCAACCAAATTTTCGCTGATCGTTAAAAAATAGATGCGAACCATCAGAAAATTCGAAAGTAACATGCGTTGATTTGTCGGGGAGGTTGCCGACGAGGCTGTCATTAGGATGACCGCCTGCGAAGCGAGCTTCGCTCTCGGCAACAGTAGGTAGTAGGTCGTAGGTAGTAGGTAGTAGAATCGCAGGGTTAGCTACAAATACCAGCTGGCCGGTCATTTTAAGATGAATTACTAATGAATATTTTGAGTCCAAATCAATCATTAATACTTTGGCACGGCGGCGAACATCGATAATTTTTGCGCCTAATAAAAAAGCATCCGTTTCGGACGGTGCAGCACTATATGATTTTGGATTATCAAAATTAACTGACTTGAGTTTTTTGCCAACAATTAACTTTTCAAGTCCCCTCTTTACAGTCTCGACTTCGGGCAGTTCTGGCATGTTAGCCTTTCAAAATTTTATCGAATTCGACCTTGGCCTGAGTGGTTGAAGAAAAGACTATGCCATGCATGCCAGCTTTGGCGGCGCCAGCAATATTTTCGGCCTTGTCATCAATCATTACACATTCGTTTGGCGCTAGGCCAAACTTTTTAGCCATCATTTTAAATATTTTTGGATCTGGTTTCATGACTGCCACATCACATGACAAAATCGTCTTATCAAACAACCCGACTTCGCCCATATCGTGCAGAAATTTGTTTAGCCAATCATGGCCAACATTACTAAGTAGGCCAATTTTATATTCACCAGATTTTTTTAGCTGTACCGCCCAATCTATCGCTGCCTGATCCCGCGTGCGAATGTTTACATTACAGTAATGATGTTTGATTAATTCTTCGACCTTTTTACCAGTTATTTCCGAAACTCGATTAATAAATTCGTCACCTGTAAATTCTCCCAAGTTGTCACGAATATCAAGTGCTCGAAGCTCTGCCCTATGTTCTGGAAAAACGTCAAACAAAGTCGTTTCAGCAGCAGCCACCAAGACACCAAAGCAATCAAAAATGACTGCTTTTATCGCCATAGTTGTTTGGCTTCTTTGCTTGAATCTGGTATTTGAGCGTAGAAAAGATTTGAAACTTGGCTTAGGCTGGCTTGCAATGACCCCTTGGATCCACTACAAGTTGATGTCCAAAGTTGTTTTACAACTGCAAATTCAGAAATAATTTGAAAAGTGTAAATTCGGCCAGTAGCACAAATCCCTGGCAAATCCTCGTCCTCGCCGATTGGCTGAACGCCCTTGGCAAGATTCGCTTTGTCGAGCGCATTAACAAATTGTTCATAGGCTGGAATATTATTATTTAATTTAGCAACAACTACTGGGACCCCCATATAGCCACTGGTTGTCGATAAAATGCGAGAATTTGGCGTAATTTCTATTTGATACGTTTTATAATCTTCATCAGCAACAATTGGGCCGCGAACAATCATTTTAACGCCAGAACCAGCTGAAGTCTCGATTAAGGCACCCTGACTGATATCAGAGACCTGTTTGTTACTGTTTTCGCCGTTTGAAAAGAATGACATGCGAATAACCGTCACCAAACTGGCCAGAACAACAGCAATAACTATTAAAGTTAGCGCTATCGGTATAATTTTTATAATCTTCAACTTCATTATCCTTTCTAGTATACTACTTTTATACATAAATGTCAATAGTTATTATGCTTTACGACCAGTTATTACTGATGCTAATATCAACTTTTAATTTAACTTTCAATTCTGGAGCAATGTTTTCCATAGTGTCTTGCAAAATTTGACTGACTTTATCGCTGTTTGCAACCGAGCATTCAATCAAAATACTGTCGTGGACTTGCA
>CAZCIE010000069.1:0-3019 GCA_964498955.1 uncultured Saccharimonas sp. (SeqCode)
CTCCCAGATTCGAACTGGGGACACAAGGCTCTTCAGGCCTCTGCTCTACCACTGAGCTAAAGAGCCACACCTAAACATTTTACTAAAGATACGCTTTTTCGACAAGGTGTCACTTGTTAAGTTATAATAAAGCAATGAAATTAATGAAACGCCTTTGGCCGTTATATATTGGGTTGTTCTTCCAGGGGATGGTTTTTTGGTATGTCATTGAAAAGTTATTTATGAGCAAACTTGGCTTCAATTCAGGCTTAATTGGTATATCTGTTGCAATTATCTCGGTAATTGCATTTTTAACAGAAGTGCCTTCAGGAATATTGGCTGATCGATGGAGTCGTAAAAAAACTTTAGCTTTATCAAGTATTTGTTTAGTTATATGCGCAATAATTGGTGTAATTAGCGATAATGTACCAATATATCTAATTTGTTCAGCTTTTTTTGGATTATATATGGCCTTATCTTCTGGAACAACAGAATCGATGGTTTACGATGTTTTATTAGAAGAAAAAATAGACACAAAAAATTATGAACATGAATACGGGAAAACAGAAGTGTGTTATAGTATTGCGCTTATATTATCATCAATTATTGGTGGAATTATTTGCCAGTATATTAGTATAAGAGCATCATATTTACTATCAATACCTACTGCATTAATTTCAACATTTTTTTTATTAATATTTAAAGAGCCAAAAATTCACAAACAAAATCAAGACAAATCTTTAATTAAACATATTAAATTAACTTTTGGTTCAGTATTTAAAAATAAAAATCTATTATTACTTATAATTTCCTTATTGTCATCAATGATTATATTTTCAATATTAATTGAGATGGGACAAATTTGGATAGTTACATTATCAGCACCAGTAATGATATATAGCGTTATGCAGTCATTAAATACTAGTGTTTTTGGTATTGGTGGTATGCTTTCAAGATTTTTTAAGTCAAAACAAAAAATTATAATTGGAATGTTAATTACATTAATAAGCTTGCTTTGTTTAGTATACAGTCGAAATATTTTAGTTATCGTCTTTGCAGTATTCTTAATATTATTATTTATATGTGGAATAAGAATTATTATTACTCATATTATTCTAGATAGCCTACCTCCTCAAGTTCGGGCAGGTTCTTTGTCATCAATAAGTGCGGTAAACAGAATGTTCGTTATACCAATTTCAATATTTTTTGGATATTTAGCAACAAAATTTAATATATTCTCAGCTGGATGGTTATTAATTGCTTTAATAATTATTTCTATTATTGCATTTGTATTTAATAAACTTGGGTACAAAGATGAGTAGAATCCCACTTGCCGAAAGAATGCGACCAAAGACACTTGATGAAGTTATTGGGCAAACACATTTATTAGGTGACGGCGAAATTTTGCGACAAATTGTTAAAAACCAAGAACCTGTTAGTTTGATATTCTGGGGACCTCCAGGTAGTGGTAAAACGACATTAGCACGAATTATTGCTAGTGAAGTTAAAGCTGAATTTATTGAGATATCAGCTGTGACAAGTGGTAAAAAAGATATTACAACAATTATTGAACATGCTAAACAAAACTGGAATTTAAATTTACGTACAATATTATTTGTTGATGAAATTCATAGGTTCAACAAAGCTCAACAAGATGCATTTTTACCACATGTTGAATCTGGATTAATCACATTAATTGGTGCAACGACCGAAAACCCAAGCTTTGAAGTCATTACTCCACTACTTTCACGAACTCGAGTTTTAGTTTTGGAGCCGCTTAAAAAAGATGAAATTATTAAAGTTCTAAAAACTGCGCTAAAGATTGAAAAAGCCACAAAACGCGTAACTCAGACAGCAATTGATTACATCGCCGAGCTATCTGGCGGCGACGCCCGTATTGCACTTGGTAATTTGGAATTATCACTTACTATGGCAGATAAAGTAACGCCTGAAGTCGTTAAAATGGCCGCCCAAAAACGAGTGCCAGGGTACGACAAAAAAGGCGACATGCACTTTAACGTCATTAGTGCATTTATTAAAAGCATGCGCGGTGGCAGCGTTGACGGCGCTTTGTACTATTTAGCCCGAATGATAGATGCTGGTGAAGACCCAAAGTTTATCGCTAGACGTATGATTATCTTTGCGTCCGAAGATATTGGTTTGGCGGGTAATGGCGCATTAGGCCTAGCCCTAAATGCCTTTATGGCAGTTGAGCGAGTCGGCATGCCAGAATCTGCGATTATTTTGTCACATGTCGTCACGGCTTTAACAAAAAGTGAAAAGTCACGGGTGACGTACGATGCTTATCAAAAAGCCGTTGAATTGGCGAAAAAATACCCAGACGCACCAATACCGATACATCTTAGAAACGCTAGCACTAAATTAATGGGTGATTTGGGATATGGCAAAGATTATGAATGGAAAGCTGGGTTTCAGCACGACAAAGGTTTTTTACCTGAGGAGGTAAAAAACCTTTGAAGTAGATAGTATATCGTAGGTAGTAGGTATTAGAATTTCATAACTGCAATCTCAAGAACTCGAGATTCTACCATCTACTATCTACCACCTACTACCTACTGTTTAGCGGCGCGCTTGCGTTGGTTTTGGTCTAAATATCGTTTGCGTAGTCGCAGACTTTTTGGCGTTACTTCCAGTAATTCATCATCATTCAAAAAGTCCAAGCTTTGTTCCAAACTAAGTTCGGTAAACGGCGTTAACTGGACCGTTCCGTCAGATGCTTTTGATCGCATATTTGTCAGCTGCTTAGCTTTGCAAACATTAATATCCAAATCGTCAGGTCGATTATTAAGGCCAACTATCATACCCATATAGACCTCTGTTGCCGGCCCGACAAACAATTCACCACGGCTTTCAGCATTCTCTAATGCATATGGTGTTGTCATGCCTGCTTCAAATGCAATTAATGCACCATTTCGGTTTGATTCAACCTTTTGCCCCAATGGCGCATAACCGTTTGGTAAACTATTCATAATTACTGTGCCTTTAGTGTCAGTTAGCAACAAGTTTCGCAATCCAATCA
>CAZCIE010000070.1:0-2991 GCA_964498955.1 uncultured Saccharimonas sp. (SeqCode)
GGAATGCCAAACGAGCTGTTGGCTTTGTCAGAATATCGTGCTTTATCGCCGATTTGAGCCCTTAACAAATGCATGGTTGTGGTTTTGCCACTCGAACCAGTAATGACGATAATCTTTGGGTTCCATTTGCGGATTTGAATGCCAGCCCAGAATCTGAAATAGTGTGCAACTATAAAATACAGCTTAACCTTTAAGGTGTGAATCATATGAGGTCAGTATAGCATATTTGATCAAATAAAAACACTCAGACAACAGGGGTGTGAGTGCTTGGTGGAGCTGGATGGGCGTAAACCCACCCAAGCCCCATATCTGTACATTTTAGTTTATTTTTATCGATAAATCAATTTATAAAAACTCAATTTTGTTCAGTAATTGATCAACTTTTGCATGTAATTCTTCCAAAGATCCGTCATTCATAATGTAATGATCGGCTATAGCAATAGGACCGCCTTTTTCTAGATTTTCAATTTCGGCCCAATCACGTTGGTCGGCTTCAAATTGAGAATATGGATGGACAGGGCGAGTCAACAAACGGCGGTGGCGGACTTTTCGTGGGGCGACTATGGCGACAACAGTTAATTCGCCTGGAAACTCGCTTTTCATGGCTTTGTATTCGGTCCAGCTGTATATCCCGTCAACAATAATGTGACGTTGACCAGAATTAATCAGATTGTGGACTTCGGGAATAATTTGTTTCACTAAATAATCTTTGCCGTTTTTTTGTCGAACTACTTCGCGAATAATTTTGGCATTTTTTTCTGAATGTTCCAAATCGGCCGCATCAAGTGCATTCCAAATAATTTTTCCGAAGTTTACTTTTGGATAACCTTTGGCAACGATATAATCTCCAGCGGCTGTCTTACCAGACCCTGCCAGTCCAACAAAGGCTATAATTTTTGCGTTTCGATTTTCTGTCATGAGTTTAGTATATCAAATTTTTGCACAGTCTGATTGAACAAATGGGCTGTACCGAGCGCTGCGAGGCTTGAGAGATTTCTACGACCTACTACCTACTACCTACTACCTACTAATTGAGCTATACTGTAGCTATGACTAAGAGGTTAGCAGTAATTGATGGAATGTCGATTTTTTATCGAGGTTATTATTCGATGCCTAATTTGTCAATGGCTGATGGCACGCCAACTGGTGGGGTATATGGTTTTACTTCGTTGTCAATCGAGTTAATCAAAAAACTTAAACCCGACTACGTGGCAGTTGCCTGGGATAAACGCGGAACAAATACTCGTAAACGAAAAGAAATATATCCAGGTTACAAAGCTGGCCGGAAACCTGCCCCAGATGATTTTTATGCTCAAATGCCAATTTTGTTTGAGCTACTTGATGCTTTTGGTTGGCCACTTTATGAAATGGATGATTACGAAGCCGATGATATTTTGGGCGCATTTGCCCACGAAGCAACTGAAAAGGGCATCGAAACATGTTTATTAACTAGTGACTTGGACGCCTTGCAACTAATCGGCCCAATGGTAAAGGTCTATGCGCTTAAAAGTGGGCTATCGAATATTGAAGAATTTGATGTCGATTACTTTGAAAAAAAGTACGGTATTGGTGTTGATCAATTCTTGGACCTAAAATCGCTCAAAGGCGATTCATCTGACAATTTACCAGGTGTCCCGGGCATTGGTGAAAAGACTGCCACAACATTGTTGCAACAGTTCAAAACGCTGGATGAGATTTATGAAAACTTAGATCAAATAAAACCGACTGTCGCTGCCAAATTAGCCGCCGGTAAAGCCAGTGCTTATTTGTCCAAAGAAGTTGGCCGTATTTGGTGGGAAGCGCCTATCAAATTAGATTGGGATGTCGCCGATATTAATGACATTAACCTACAAAAGATTGCTGATATTTTAAAGCGGCTAGAGTTTTCATCACTTATACGGCGCCTACCACAACACATGCAATCAACTTCAAGTGAACAATTAATTAAGTCACCAGTCGTTGTTGATTCGCTTACCGAAATTGAGTGGCCAAAAATTTTATCCATTGACGGTCCAGTTGCTATTTATGTTGATGGAGAAACTGTATGGGTTTCGACTGACAAAAAAACCGTGTCGCGCAGTAAAATTAGTGATGTTGACAAAACGGTTTGGCGAGCTCTCGAGCTGGCGCAAGTTGTTACATTCGATGGCAAAGCACTATATCATCAGTTGGCTAAATACGATGTTGATGTTCGTTTTTCCGAAATTCACGATATACATCAAGCAGGTTTTTTGATTAACCCATTGCGCCGCGACCAGACACTGGCGGGCCTAGCAGGCGGCGAAATATCTGATGAAAAGACCGAAATATTGGCAACTATTTGGATATTATTCGAAGATCAATTGGCGACATTTGAGACCGAGCCAAAACTGGCCGATATCGCGCACCGTTTCGACTTTCCATTAATATACATCTTATTCAAAATGGAGCAGCGTGGTATCAAAGTTGATTTTGATTTACTAGCAAAAATGAGTATCGAGCTTGGTGATAAATTTACAATTTTAGAAAAAGAGATTTTTGACCTAGTCGGCCATGAATTCAATATTGGCAGCCCATTGCAACTATCTGAAGTTTTATTTGCCGAACTCAAACTGCCAACATCCGGAATTAAAAAAGGCAAATCAGGTTACAGTACTGGTCAAAAAGAATTGGATAAATTGCGTGGCCAACACCCAATTATCGAATTAATTGAACAAACTCGTGAATTAGCCAAGCTTAAAAACACCTATATCGATGCTTTGCCACTGCTAGTTGATGCCGACGACCGAATCCACACAACTTTCAATCAAGACACAGTCAGCACGGGTCGTTTGTCCAGCACAAATCCAAATTTGCAGAATATTCCAGTGCGCAGCGAGATTGGTCGTCAAATTCGTGAGGCATTTATTCCCGAAAAGGGTAATGTATTCGTGTCGGCTGATTATTCCCAGTTTGAACTGCGCCTAGCGGCCGTTATGGCAGGTGACGAAAATATGATTGCCGATTTTAATA
>CAZCIE010000071.1:0-2909 GCA_964498955.1 uncultured Saccharimonas sp. (SeqCode)
CGCTGCACCAGGACGCTTAACAATATATCCATCCGGGCTTTTCCAGATGCCCCAAACCCCATGGGCTACCATCTCAAGAGTTTGTTATTTTAATACTTACGCCTCTGGCTAGTTGACTTACAGGCATTATTATGCTACTATCATCTTGATACAAGATTTGTAGGTTATTTGTTGTAAACCAACAATAACTCATCAATCAGTACATTAATATTTTGAGAGAATTCTTCCGAAATTTAATTGTTGGTCTGATAATTAGCGCTTTGGGCATAAAATTTCTGCCTTAGGCGCTACTTGTCAGGTGACAAGACTATAAATTAGGAGGAAAATGAGATGTATGTTCGTGCTTTCAAGCCAAGTCACGATGACTTAAACCTAGTGCTCGTCAAGGACGGCTTAATAAAGGTTTTTGCAGGTGTGACTATACCTGACTTCTGTTACGTCAATATCAGTATTGACCCGGGCAAGATTGATTTTTTCGAGGGGGTCGACAAGTACATTTTTTCAGATCGCGTCTTGATATCGACGCCCGACTGGAAGCAACTTGGTATGATGATGTCGGAGTACAGTTTAGCGGTAATCAAACCGATTGTCCGCAGCGCATTTCCGGTTCACGCCCTGAAGTTCGACAAAGTTCGACTCGTCGATTCCAAAGAAATCATCGACGCTACCGAATGGGCCGAATACGAGTGGCAGGTCAAGCTCCCTAGCATGTCATCGGTAAGGTATTATGGTTACAATCGGTCAAGAATACTGCCTGATGGACAAAAGCTGGTTATCGCTATCAATCCGGTATGTGACGATGGGCCGACGGAATTGCCGGTACCACGAGTTTTGTCGCCGAGAAACGCCAGACTGCTGAGTGTCTCGTACCAGTTGAACGACGGGAAGCCCTATCATGGCCAGATGCTGATGAAATTCATTGTCCCGCCCAAGCCCGTAAAAGTGCCCAAGGCAAAAAAGGCAAAATAATCTCTCAAAAATTTTAATCACCACGCCCCCGGCAGTTAGTCGGGGGCGCACTTCGTTTTTACATTGACAAACTGGGTTCAACATCAAGATCAAATGGGTCGATAGGCCCGTTTTTTTGTGCCAAAAAATATCCTAGGCTGGCCACCATGGCGGCGTTGTCGGTGCAAAGTTCGGGGGCGGGGTAGGTGATAGGGATTGGCAAACGTTCAGACAAAACTCGGCGCAGTTCGCTGTTGGCGGCAACTCCACCAGCGATAACAACTGATTTAAAGCTAAATTCGTCATATGCCAGCAATAATTTGTCTACAAGTGTGTCTATTGCGACTTTTTGGAAGCTGGCAGCAAAATTATTGCGCTGTACGTTGTTTAGAAGCCCTGCAAGGCCACTGGAAGCATAAGCAATGTTCACGCCCACTTCTGACTGGACACGCCTTAGAACGGCCGTCTTGAGGCCACTAAAACTAAAGTTGAATTTCCCAGCCAGCTTAGCTTTGGGGAATTTATAGGCATCGGGGTCGCCATTTATGGCTGCGGCGGCGATTGATGGGCCACCAGGGTAGGGAAGTCCAATAATTTTTGCGACTTTATCAAATGCTTCGCCAACAGCATCGTCAACGGTTTGGCCCAAAATTTCATAATCACCATGGTCGCGGAATAACATGATTTGGCTGTGCCCACCACTGACGATCAGCGCTAGCGCTGGGAAAATAGTAGGTAGTAGGTCGTAGGTAGTAGGTAGTAGAGGCTCGTAAGTTAGGAAATTAGCGTATACGTGGGCTTCAATATGATGTACTGGATACAACGGTTTGTTCTTTAAAACAGCTAGCGTTCGGGCAGCCAAAGTGCCAATTAACAGAGAACCGATTAGTCCGGGCGCATAAGTAACCGCAATAGCATCAATGTCGTCCCATGTCATGCCCGCATCTGTTAGGGCTTTATTGATAACGGGGTTAATAAATTCAATGTGGCTACGTGCGGCGACCTCGGGGACAACTCCGCCGTATATCTTGTGAATATCAATCTGGCTGTTAATGACGTTACTGCGAATAATCCGCCCATCTGTTACAACAGAGGCGGCAGTTTCGTCGCAACTTGATTCGATTCCCAAAATATTCATCGCTGTTATATTTTAGCACGTAGTGAAGAATACGTATTATCTAGGGCCAACTTTACAGCTCTTTTACGATCTTTTTGTAATACTGGAACAATTTAATGACGTCGCTAAAGTTAATATTATCATCAGCCACAGTATCGCCAGCCGCTATCTCGGCCTCATCTTTCATTACAGCAATCTTTTTGTAGTGCTGAAACAGTTTAATTACATCGCTAAAGGTAACTTGACCATCAGGCACAACATCGCCAAGGACAGACATTTTAACATCGACAGTCCCGCCATTATACGTACTTCGGACAATGTCACCAGTCTTTAATGTTGCATTACCAGAAAGGGCAGTAATAGCATTATCCAAAACTGCAGCAGATGTTAGTGTCCCGTTATCTAACCCTCTTCGAATCTTACCAATAAGTGAGGCATTTAGTTTGTTAGCTGCATACCCAAGGCTCACTTTAGCGATTTTCTTAGCTGGAACAAATACTACATCGCCAGCACTGTCTTTGACAACTACACTAGATAGTAGGGGAGTTTCGGATAGGTAAAAGTATCCAGTTAATGGGATGCTTGTATTTAACATAATTTTGGTGAGTTTAGGATTATTATCTACAAAAATGTTAATTAATGCAGGGTTAGCGCTGATATCAAGGTTGGTTAGCCCAGTTTTGCTAGTATTTATCGTTTCTAGCACGCCTAGTTTGTTGAGACTATTTAGCTCGATCAGCTTAGGGCTGTCATTTAATATTAGTGCCTTTAGAGCGATATTATCGGCGACATCAACTTTGGATAATGAAGGATTATTTGAAATATTAAGGCTACTGAGCTCTGG
>CAZCIE010000072.1:0-2830 GCA_964498955.1 uncultured Saccharimonas sp. (SeqCode)
TTGGGCAGCAACGGCTGCGGTAAAACTACAACGATTCGTGCCCTGCTGGGATTATTTGAGCCAACTGGCGGCACACTGCTGATTGGCGACAAACCTTTCTCGGTATCTTCTGACGTTAAACTAGGCTACCTACCCGAAGAACGTGGGTTATACAAAAAAGAGTCAGTCATTGACGTGATGGTATATTTTGGCGTGTTGAAAGGCATGAAGCGATCCGACGCCAAGGATTGGTCCCAGAAATACCTAGAACGTGTTAAATTAACCGACAAAGCTAATGTAAAAGTTGACAAACTATCTGGTGGGCAACAACAAAAAATTCAGCTGGGCATCACAATTATGAACGACCCGCAGATTTTGATACTGGACGAGCCGACCAAAGGCTTTGACCCAGTTAACCGCCGACTGCTAATGGATATTGTTGAGGAACACCGCAAGAATGGCGCGACTGTTGTTTTTGTAACTCACCAGATGGAAGAAGTTGAAAAAATTTGCGATAGGATAATATTATTAAAAGACGGTGTTTCGTATGCTTATGGCACTGTCGCTGAAGTTAGAAAACGATTTGGCAATAAATCGCTTGATGATATATTTATTCAAGTTTATGGTGATGAAAACGAGCCAAGCGAAGGAGAAGAAAATGTATAATCTGGGCACTGTATTTAGTTTTGAAGTAATTCGTACACTGAAAAAGAAGTCTTTTTGGATTATGGCGCTGGCCTTCCCCACTCTAATCGGTGCAATTTTTGCAATCAGTTTTTTCTCTAGTCAAGCAACCGAAAAAGCCGCCAACGAAACAAAAAACCAAAAGTTCTCAATTGTTGTAACCGATGCTAGCGGGTTAATTAACAAAAATATTATTAAAGCTCTTGGCGCAACCGAAACGACCGAAAAACAGTCAGCTATTGACCAGGTCCAGGCTGGCAAATTGGACGCTTATTTCTATTATCCAAAAGACCTAAGTAAAGACAAAGTTGAAATATATGCCAAGGATGTCGGTTTGTTTGATAACGGCCGTTATAGTGGCGTTGCTAAAGTTTTGATTCAACAATCTGTTGCTCCAATTGTCGATGCCCAAACAACTGCAATATTACAAGATAAAGTGCAGTTTGATTCCGCCACATACAGAAACGGCAAAAAGTTTGATGGCTTTAAAGAATTAATTGCACCAGGCTTGTTTTTAGTATTGTTCTATCTGCTACTTGCAATGTTTAGCAATCAAATGCTAACCAGTACGACCGAGGAAAAAGAAAACCGTATAACTGAAATGATATTGACCACGATTCAAGCTCGAACACTAATTGTTGGCAAAATATTGTCACTAATGTTACTAGCACTAATACAAATGGCGATAATTTTGGTGCCGACGATCACAGTTTATTTGTTGTTCCACGAACAACTAGCACTGCCGAACCTGGACCTGAGCAACATCCCGTTAAACCCACTGCCAATTGCCATCGGCGCCGCAATTTTTGGTTGCAGTTTTATGTTCTTTACCGGGCTGTTGGTAGCAGTCGGTGCCATCGCCCCAACCGCCAAAGAAGCTGGCAGTTTTTTTGGAGTGATTATGGTATCAATATTTGCACCACTTTACGCGGTTAGCTTATTCGTATCCGCCCCTCAATCAACGTTAGTTAAGTTTTTATCATTCTTTCCATTAACTGCCCCTATTCCTTTGATGCTACGAAATGCTATCGGTAATTTATCGCTGACTGAATCGATTGCTGGCATCGTCATTTTGGCAATCAGTGCGGCAGTTGCACTTTCAGTCGCTGTCAGGTTATTCCACTACGGAGTGCTGGCATATTCTAACCGAATTAAACTTAGTGTACTATTTAAGAAAAATCGGTAAATTATGAAACGTTTTACGATCTGGTTATCACAAATAACAAAGCATAAATCATTCAAGATTGTGTTAGTTGTGGCAGTTGTTGCAACTAGCTTTTGGACAACCAAAGGATTTAGTCTGTTGATAGAAGATAAAAAACCGAAAGAGGTTTTTACTCCTTTTTTAATGTCCGAACGTGATAATGCGGCAAAATTAGCAGCTGCGCCGACGTCGGGGCCGCTGCAATACTCTGCGGTTACAACATTTAACAACCCTGGTAGCAAATCGCCAAAATTTGTATATTATACCACCGAATATGTTGATGACCGACTAATCGCGCTAAATGACAAGATAATCACAGAGCTGAAAGCCGCCAAGAAAGTCAACGAAAGTACTAACAGCTATTCAATAAGCTATTTTGACAACAAGAAAGTCGCAAAGGAATATTTTGAAAAGTTGGCAGACAAAACAACTTCGCCCAAAGATAAATCTTTGATGCAAAAAAGCTATATAGCAACTTATGTGTATTCAAAACAAATTGGTTTTAGCTATGTCATCAAAATTGGCAATTCAAAAATTATAAAGAATTATCTAACAAAATAATTGCCCTTTATTTTATAAGGGTAAGCGTGATATAATTATTTCGTTAGTTGTAGGTAAGTTTTATAGGGTATATTTAGGGGTTTATGCGCAGCCAAAACACAAAGTGGGCAGAATTATTAGCAAACAAACACAGAGGCATTGTTTCTCTTAGTTTGTTTACTGATAGGTTTGGTAGACGTAGAAAAATTGGAAAACTGCTGGACAAAACTACTAGAAAATTGCGACATCCCGGTGTAAAACGATATGCTATTCCATCACTTGTGGCTGCTGTGTTTTTGATAATATCCATCCCAATTGCCTTGTATTTACAAGTCAATGCATCATATTCAGAAATTTCAAACGAAGATTGGACAACCATTCCAACCGAGAATATTACTGGCGACATAATCGCTAATGTTGGCG
>CAZCIE010000073.1:0-2795 GCA_964498955.1 uncultured Saccharimonas sp. (SeqCode)
TGATATGCTATGCCAGAGATAGCCCCTTGAGTATTCCAAAAGTACGATAGAACTCTGTAAGGATATCGTTCCAATACGATTGAACAAGGTGTACCAAGATAATACGATCAGTTTTGTACTGGTCGTGTTATTTTGTATTTTGTTCTTTTCTTGTATAATAGTTATGTTAATAAGGAAAATAAATATGGATCCAAACAATCAAACAACCCAAATCACACCAACTAACCCTTTGCCTGATTTAGTATCTTTGGCCGATTTAGCGCGACCAGCGCCGACAACTCCAGTTGTATCTGAACAAACGCAGCCTGTCAATGAAGACGCAGTTAACTTTCATAGTAATGGTTTTGCGCAGGTTGCTAATGGAGCCAGAGTTGGGGCGGTTTCGACGGAGACTTTTGAGCAGCGCCGCAAACTAGACAATGGCCGAAGAATTGTTGACAATTATCGTTTTTCGAACATGGGTCGAGCTTTTGCAAATTTGCAGGCTAAACCATCGGGTCCAGATGTGCCTCGATCAGGTATTATTAATCCAAGATAATAAATTAAATTTCGCGAATTGTTTTTATTTCGGCACCGATACTATTTAACCTGTTGGCAAAATCTTCGTAACCACGATTTATTGAATATACGTCGCGCAGGGTTGATACGCCTGGGGCGGCTAGCATGGCAAGCATAATGACGGCAGATGGTCGCAAGGCTGGAGGCGAAATTATGTCAGCCGGTTTCCATTTAGTCGGTCCAGTTATGTAGACTCGATGTGGGTCGACTAATTCGATATTGGCATTTAATTTTTGCAATTCGGTAAAATATATCGCGCGGTTGTCGTATGACCAGTCATGTAGTAACGTTCGGCCATTTGCGACTGTAGCGATTAATCCCAGGAATGGCAAGTTGTCCATATTGACGCCAGGGAAAGGCATGCTGTGCAACTTGTCTTTTGGGGCAACTAACTTTGAGTGCAACAATTTGATATCAACCAATCTGGTAGATCCGTTTCGGGCTGGATATTCATCGCTTCGTTCGTATTGTAGCCCCATGTTTTCTAAAATGGCTAGCTCGATCTCGATAAATTCAATAGGAGCGCGTTTTATAGTGATTTCGGAATTGGTTACTATACCTGCCGCGATAAAGCTCATTGCTTCAATTGGGTCCTCAGAAGGGTAATATTCAACATTTTTGTTGATGCTACGGACACCACGAACTTTTAAGATTGTAGTGCCGATTCCTTCAATTTTTACACCAAGCTTTTGCAAGAAAAAGCAAATATCTTGGTCCATATAATTTGGGCTAGCGTTGCGAATTGTGACCTCGCCATCAAATAAGGCGGCTGCCATTATCACGTTTTCGGTTGCGGTATCACTTCGTTCGGTCAGCAATATTGTTTTTTTGATTTCTTTGACTGCGTGCACGGTTGCATGGTAGCAATCACTGGTAGTCGTAATATCAAGGCCAAATTGTTTTAATCCAGCCATGTGTGGTTCAATTGTGCGAGTGCCCAGGTTGCAGCCTCCGGCAAAAGGAATATCAAACTCGCGGTACTGGTTTAACAGCGGCCCTAATAACATGATTATTGATCTGGTGCGTCTGGCAGCGTCAGCATTGATATTTGCCAGCTTTAAACGGGCAGGTGGTATAATCTCCAGGTCATTACGTTCGTTTAGCCATTTTACCTTGACGCCGATACTTTGCAGCACTTCAATGATTCGGTAGACTTCTTCGATTCGGGCGACTCGGCGGATTGTCGTTGTGCCATGGTTCAACAGGCTAGCGCACAGCAGTCCAACGGCGGCGTTTTTACTGGTTTTGACTTCAATTTCGCCCTCTAACTTGTTGCCGCCATTAATACGAAAATCAATTTTGCCTGGTTGGCTGTTTAGGGTAATAATTTCGCTTGCTAAAACGTCGCTAATGCGAGCTAGCATCTCAAGACTGATATTTTGACCACCTTTTTCAATACGGTTTATCGCGCTTTGACTGGTGCCCAGGGCCTTGGCTAATTCGTTTTGGGTAAGTCCGCGTGACTGTCTGGCCCCTTGTATCAATGATCCAATTTTTGCTTTGTAATCTTCATTAATCATACATACTATAATATATCGTTCATGATATACAAGTCAAACGGATATTATGAAATTTTTAACCGTTTGACAAACTCAAAGAATTATTACACCAAAAGAGGACGGACCTGTGTAGGTGTTATTTCGTGCAAGTTTATGGGTTTGTTGGGTGGGCGTACTAGTGAGGGCCGGGGTGGTATAATGGATGAAAATAGTAGATAGTAGATTGTAGATAGTAAATTGTAAATTTAAATTGTAGGTTGTAGTTGCAGGTAGTGAGTGGTGGTAGTAATCAAAGAATATAATTTACAGTAAGATTAGAAAGAATGAATAAATGAAAGACAAAGAAGTTGAAAGGTTAATTCGGGGCGAGGAAAAGCGGCAGGCGGCGGCAATTGAGTTGATTCCTAGTGAAAATTATGTAAGTGACGATGTTTTGCGGGCGCTTGGTAGCGTTTTTACTAATAAATATTCCGAAGGTTACCCAGGAAAGCGCTATTACGGTGGGCAGGAATTTACTGATCAGGTTGAACAACTAGCAATTGATAGGGCAAAACAGCTATTTCGTGCCGATCATGCCAATGTCCAGCCACATTCAGGGGCGGCAGCCAACGAGGCGGTATATACGGCCTGGCTGGAGCCAGGCGACACAATAATGGCGATGGACCTGAGTCACGGCGGACATTTGACCCACGGGGCTCCTGTGACGCGTAGCGCGAAATTATACAACTTTATCCGCTA
>CAZCIE010000074.1:0-2723 GCA_964498955.1 uncultured Saccharimonas sp. (SeqCode)
ATATCCCCGGGCACTAAAAGGCTTGCATCAATTTTTGTACTTTGGCCACCGCGCAATACATCTACGATTAAATTATTTTTCTTTTGCAGGCTCTTTAATACTCTGTCTGTCGAAAACAGTTGGATATAATAAATTAATACGTCAGCGACAATTATAGTTATGATAATAGCCGCATCAGCGTATTCAGATTTGAATATACTGATAAGTGCTGCAACAAAAAGCACAAAAATAAAAATATCTTTAAACGGCTCAATTAACTTTTTCCAAATTGATTTTCCTTTTACGACTACAAGATTTGGGCCATATATTAGCAGCCTTTCTTCAACCTCACTTTTTGAAAGGCCATCAATATTAGAACCTAGTTTATCTATACATTCGTCAACTGATAATTTGTAGTAATCCATCTATGCAATATTATATCTTAAAATGTATATGTTTAAAACATTCTTTAAGATAATTAAAAAAGGACTCTTGATGTGATACATCTTGAGCCCTTGCTTAGCTATTTCCACAAACCTGCATTCCTGCATTTTTTGCAGAAAATAACATCCCGCGCCCACCCTATAAACAGCTGTACTCTTTTTCCCAAACTATAAATGCCAGCTGCCTGAAGGATATTAGTAGTTCGAATCTCGGCCTCATCTTGCCGCACATTCATGCTAGTCTCTACAGCAAGAACTGCCGCAAATATTGCTGAATACCGATTAAATCCATTAATCTGTTGGTATTCGGCAAGATTGTTTGAGACCTTAATCGCATAGCCTACCCCCTTTTCGTTCCGGATTGCCCTGACCATCATCGCCAAAGCTTTTTGGTTTTTCATTTTACCATCCCTCCGCCCGTAGGCATAATATTATTTAGCCCCGAACGGTTCGAGGCAGCACATAAACTAACATATTTACATATGTTAATTAGTGCACTACCTCTGAAAAAATGTAAAAATGATTTGTAAACTTAAATACCTGCTAAATTAATAGCATATCAATATTCTAGCACACTCTGCTGAAAAGTCAAGTTTCACTTAATAATTTAATAGCTTTACAATGAAAAGCAGCCCAAGCGTAGGCAATATTAAGTACCGTGAATTACTCTATTTTGCCTTTGATGGGTCGGCAATTTTCCCCATAAATAAAATGTTACCAGATTTGTTATCCTGAATAATAAACACAAATGGACGATTAGCAATAAAGTTAATTGTTTCAGGCACTTCGGATGGTACTGCCGAAGCCACGTCCATCATTATAACCGCCGTTGCTGCGGCGGCTTCGGTGCCCTCTTCGTTAACATCTATGTAGGCTTTGTGAATGATGTCTGATATATAAAGCATGCTATTATTCAAATCGTCGACTGCAATATTTGAGAAGTCTGCCGAAGTTCTATCAAATGCTTTCGAAATGCCTAGTTGTGATAACGATTCCACCAAAGAGTAGCTAGTATCAAATTTAAATTTAGGCAAGACAACAGTTTCAATGTCCTGCTTTGTCATTTCTGATCTGTATTGTTCTATCTTGTCAGCCGTTAATAATGACTTGATTGAGTGTAAGTCGTCTTTTGGCAGCATAACTAGCATAGACAGTTCGTTGCCTTTGTATGGCAGTTCTAGAATTTGAGCTTTTTCGTCTTCTGTATACTTTAATCCTTCGGCTTCATACATATACATCAAGTCAGTTTTTACAGTTTGATCGTCCGTTTTATAAAAGAAACCGTCCGACTTGGTATTGTCCGGGTTAAATGATTTTTGCCAGTCACTCTTAAAATATATTGCATTTGTGATAATTAGCTTGGTTAATGCCGAGATATTGTCTTCGGACAGTAGTTTAGGAATCTTTTCTTTGGTTTGTTTACTAATATACTCATTAATAGTTTTTACTGCATTGACTTTGTCATTTACAAAATCAACATTTTTGGCTTCGCTTTTATAATAACTAGTTACTGCGTCCAGATAATCTTGAATAATCGGTAAGCTTTTGTCGATCCACAAGGCATTGCCGGTAGCCAACTCATAATTATCATTTGTCTTATTGATATCTTGATAGATTAACCCGGAGTTGTTCCTTAGGGCTGTGATTTCTGGAAAATGTAATGCCGACTTTATCTCGTTAGCCGTTTCGCCCTTTGCCCCTTCATAGGCTATCGCCATTGCCGAAGAGATGCTATATGGTGAATAAAACAGATTATCGCCTTTGTCGAGTTGAGGATACAAATCAAAAGCAAATTGGTTATTTGCGGCTACCAAGTCGCCTTGCTTGTTTTCAGTGACAACAGCCGGCTTTGTCTCAACTTTTTTAGAAAATCCTGGTAGCCGCCCATCCTTGGCCCAAAAAGCCGCCATAACAGCGCCAGTCACTAGCACAGGAATTAAAATGACCAATAACAACTTCCATGCACTTCGTGGTTGGACCGTATTAGCTGGCGCCGGCTGTTCAGTAGATTCGACTGATTTAACAACAGTCTGACTATTCTCAAAGGCACTTTCGTTAACGTCCGGCTGTTCGGCGTTACTAACAACATCGCCCATCACAACTTCTTTATCTAGTTCTGTTGAATTATCTTCATTTGAATCCATATCTGGCTCCCACTTAATTAATTTAATTATATTCTATTTCTTAATAAAAACATATCAAGCCAGATATAATCAACAAAACTATTTAACTTTATCACAATTATAAAACGCTTTACATTTATCCACAAAACAGATATAATTATATCTTATGAAAAAAGAT
>CAZCIE010000075.1:0-2685 GCA_964498955.1 uncultured Saccharimonas sp. (SeqCode)
TATATGATTATTTACTAGGCCTAAAGCTATTTATAAAAACTGCCGAGCAAGATCGAATAAAATTTCTGCAGTCTCCTAGGGGCTCTGAAAAAACAATGATAGATATTAATAATAAAAAGGCAGTGGTTAAGCTGTATGAGAAATTATTGCCTTATGCGATTTTATTCGGTTTAGAGAAAGAGTGGTCAAAGGAACTGGCTGTATACTATAGCAATCAGAATACATCTCCGGTATGGTATGCTGGCGCGGCAGGATTTAGCGCAAGTTCATTTAGTTCGTCACTTTCTAGCTTTTCAAGCAGCTTGAGTTCAAGCTCATCATCAGGTGGGTCTGGCAGTGGCGGTTCGTCTGGCGGCGGCGGTGGTGGCGGCGGTGGCGGTGGCTGGTAAGCCCAAACGGTGCTACAATATATCGATATGATTGAAGTTAAAAACGTTACAAAAACATATGGTAAAAAGAATAACGCTTTTTGCGCACTTCGCGATGTAAGTTTTCAGATTCCAGATAGAGCAAGCGTAGCAATCCTTGGTAAATCAGGTAGCGGCAAATCGACATTAATGCACTGTATGAGTGGCTTAGACAGGCCGGAAAAAGGCCAAATTATTATTGACGGTAAAGATATATTGGCAATGAGTCAAAAAGAAGTTGATGCTTTTAGGTCAAAACAAATGAGTTTTATTTTTCAAAGCTTTTTTGTTCAGGCCAAAGAAAGCTGTTACGACAATGTTAGCCTGCCACTTGAGATATCGAATATCTCGTCTTCTCGGCGAAAAACCAGAATTGAAGCAGCCTTAACTGCGGTAGAATTGTTGGACAAAAAAAAGTCAAAAGCTAGCGAATTATCAGGTGGTCAAAAACAGCGCCTAGCAGTTGCAAGGGCGATTGTTGGCGGCCCAAAGATATTATTTGCTGATGAGCCAACCGGAAATTTGGACAGCGTTACTGGCGGCAAGGTTGAAGACCTGCTATTTAGGTATAACAAGAAGTTCAAAGTAACATTAATAATCGTAACTCATGATGCGGATCTAGCTGGCCGATGTGACATTCAGATTCATATTACAGATGGTAGGATAGATTCAATAACGAAAGGCAAAAAATGAGAATTAGTGATATTTCAATCCGAGCAGCACGAAGTCTGCGGCAGGCCAAGGCGAGGACATTATTAACCAGTCTAGCTATTGGAGTAGGCGCATTTACGATTGTCCTAAGCCTTGCGATAGGTGCTGGTGGTCGCGAATATGCCAGTACAATCATTAGCAGTAATGTTAACGATAAGGCAATTTACGTTCAAGCAAAACAAGATGACAATAATGATTCTAGTAAGCCAAAAAAATATTCAGAAGACCCAACAATTAGTTTTGGCCCTGGTCCTACATTGAAACTACTGAAAAAATCTGATATTGGTATCATTTCAAAGATGAAAGGTGTTGAGTCAGCCATGCCATATTATATGGTCAGCTTGAAATATATTAGTCGTGAGGGTCAAGAAAAATATCAGGCAAGCGTAGAAGTCTTTGATGAACAAGTGAAGTTGAAATATCTTGCTGGTGGTGGAATTAGCAAAGGCGAGATTATTATGGCTGATAATTATCGGAAAGCGCTTGGGTTTACCAGTAATGCCGAAGCAATTGGCCAAAAGGTTCAGATTGCAATTACAAAAGGTAGCAGTGGTATGGCAGCTCCAGAGTCGAAAACGTTCGACTATATCATAAAAGGTGTTGTTGGTGCGTCGCCATTTGCTGCAAATGTTATTAGTGGGTTGCAGATGACAACAGATGACTTAAAAGAACTATATGATTATAGTCAAAAAGGTACGCCTAATTATGAAAACTATTATGGATCTATTGTGTCCGTAAAGGATGGTTCAGTTATCAAGGACGTGAAAAAGGTTATTACTGATGCAGGATACAAAGCTCAAACCGCCGAAGATGCAATGAGTATGATATTTAATTTTATTAATGTATTGCAGGGGATATTGATTGGCTTTGGGGCATTAGCTATTTTAACGTCAGTATTTGGGATAATTAACACTCAGTACATTAGCGTCTTGGAACGAACTCAACAGATTGGTTTGATGAAAGCACTAGGCATGCGACGACGTGATGTTGGCCGATTGTTCAAACTTGAAGCTGCTTGGATAGGGTTTTTGGGAGGATCGATTGGCTGCATTTTGGCCGTAGTGGGTGGCACAATAGCAAACCCATTCATTAGTAAAGCATTGAATCTCGGCGATATCTATTTGATAATTTTTGAGCCAATTAGTATTATTTGTGTTATTTTAGGATTAACATTTGTATCTGTTGTGTCCGGTATCTTGCCAGCACGTAAAGCAGCAAAATTAAATCCGATTGAGGCGCTGAGGACAGAGTAATTTCAATGGGTAGGTTGTAGGTAGTAGGTGGTAGGTAGTATAAACCCTAATCTCTGAGGTTATTCCTAAAATCTAAATCGCTGTCCAGCGATCCATAATCTAACTCCTACTTAAATTGTATCTCTGATATAATGATAATATGTTAGACATAAAATTTATTAGAGAAAATGCGGATAAAGTACAGCAGAACGCTAAAAACAAGGGTTACGATGTAGACATTACAACGCTCTTAAAGTTAGATTCTCAACGCAAAGATTTACAAAGCAAAGTTGACGAACTTCGTGAAAAGCGCAATGCAATTGTTGCCGGCACAA
>CAZCIE010000076.1:0-2589 GCA_964498955.1 uncultured Saccharimonas sp. (SeqCode)
GGCACATACGGTAACTCTATGGCACGCGATTATATTAGTCCTGCATACAATTTGCTGCCTCAAAACGGATACGTGGCTAGTTATATGGTGGACATGCAGTGGCAGCAGATCTTGTGCCAATATGGCATTGTTGGTGTGGTGCTGGTTGCTGGTTTTGGTATCAGTTATGTCGTCAATATGTATATCAAATACAAGGCATCAAAGAATCTTGTTTGTTTAGCCAGTATTGGGATAATGTTGACTATGTTGGTCACTGGGTTTTTGGAAAACGTTTGGTTTTTTGCACCGCTGGCGGCATTATACGGAATCGTTTTAGGCGCAGGCCAAGGATATTTGCAAAATGAGTAACGAATCGAAAGTGAAAAAAGTTGCCATACTTTACAGTGGCGGCAAATCGCTAAGTGGGATTGAAAAGTATTTGATTCAGTTGTTTGAAAATGTTGACAAGAACGAACTTGACTTAGAACTGTTGTCACTAGGCGAATGGCCATTGACCGAACATTTGTCAGTTTTTGGATTCAAGGTGAAAATTTTTAACGGCGCGCGAGTGAATTTTGGTACAGTGAAGCAGATTGGACAATATTGCCAGCGAACAAATGTAGATTTGTTGGTCTCGCAGGGTACTGTCGCCAATACCTATGCCAGGCTAGTGTCCAAATTCTATAAAATCAAGAATTTAGTCACTGCCCATTCCGAGCCAAAAGGCGATTATTCAAACCCAGCTGTCAGAGCAATTTATTGGACAGTTGACCATGCATTGCGGCGTTATACAACTAAATATATTGCAGTTTCAAGGTACCTTGCAAATTATTTAGTCAAGTCAGGCATTCCGAAGTCCAAAATATCTGTGGTCTATAACGGGTCTGATTATCCAAAGCCAAGCGCCAAAGCACACAAAAGGTTAGTAATTGGTAGTATCGGCAGGCTGCATTTTGTGAAGGGTTACGATTTGTTGATTCAGGCTTTTGCGCTGTTAGACAACAAACGGTTGCGGTTGAAGATTGCAGGTGTAGGTGATGAGCTGGACAATTTGAGGCAACTTGCAATCGAACATGGTGTTTCAGACCGTGTCGAATTTGTTGGCTATAAGTCTGATATATTTGAATTCTTAGATACAATAGATGTTTATGTTCAGCCGTCACGCAGTGAAGGATTTGGGTTGGCGCTGGTTCAGGCTATGTCACAGAATCTGCCGGTAGTTGTTACTCCGGCTGGTGCTATGACCGAAATTGTGACAGATGGTCAGACTGGATATGTCAGCAGTGATATGTCTGCTGAATCGTTGGCCGCGGTGCTTAAAAAGGCGGTCGAAAATATCGCTGAGTCAACCAGGATTGGCGAAAATGCCGGTAAATATGTAAATGAAAACTTCTCAATTGAAAAATGGGCTAATCAGACATTAGCAGCATACAGAAAGGCAATAAAATGACGATAGGTTATATATTCACATATTTGGGTGATGGTGGTGCCGAAGAAAATGCAATTTTGTTAGCAAAACAGGCGATTAAATCGGGTTATCGGGTAGTTTTTATCGTTAGTAATGCGTCACAGGCTGCTGCCAAGCGACTGAAGGACGAAAAGATAGATATGATTAATCTGCCGATGGAAAGCTCATTTAATATCGTGTCAGTTCGTCGCTCGGCAATGGGCCTAAAAAAGATTATTCAAAGTGAAAAAATAGACATTATTCACTCGCATATGTTGCGAGAACAAAGTATCGGTGTTTTGGCGAAACTATTAGGTGCAAAATTCAAATTAGTTCGAACTTTTCATCGATTTGATCAATTTAATATCAAAATGAAGCCATTTATGTTCGCATATCGCAGATATACAGATGCATTTATCTCAATATCTGATCAAATGAGCGACTATTTAAAAGTAAACGGAATATCTGAAAATGTGCATTTAATTAAAAATGGCGTTGCAAAAGTAAATACGACTAAAATCGGTAAAGCGATGGGATTTATTGGTAGGCTGACAGAAGAAAAGGGTATTTTCGAATTTATCAAAACAAATTACAAGATTTTTAAATCAAAAAATCTTGTAATCGCCGGTGATGGTCCGCAATATGATCAGATAAATAAGTATATTATTGATAATAAGTTGAAAGTTAATTTAATGGGTAAAATAACTAATAAGCCAGATTTTTATAATCAGATATCTGTGCTTGTGTTGCCGTCTAGAACGGAAGTATTACCGCTGGTTGTTCTGGAAGCATATTCTTGCGGGCTTCCGGTTGTCGCTTTCAGGCTAGATTCATTCAAGGGTTTAATCGAAAAAGAAAATGGTGTATTAGTCAAATACCCAGACTACAGTCGGATGGGTATTGTAGCCTTAGATTTGATGAGAAAGACTGATACATATAGGCAGACAAATATTGCAAAATACAATGCCGAATATTCGGTCGAAAAGATGTGGAGTCAGACCAAGTCGCTTTATCAACAGCTGGCTGGTGTTATAAAAAGGTGATAAAATATTAGCAATATGATAACTCTACAGACCTTCGGAATTGTGATAATTGCTTTTGTCGTTACGGCGGCAATCATGCCATTGATCAGAAAGTTATCGATAAAAATAGGGAATATTGAC
>CAZCIE010000077.1:0-2529 GCA_964498955.1 uncultured Saccharimonas sp. (SeqCode)
CTTACGGGCACTAACACCTGAAGCTAGCGCGTCTACCATTCCGCCACTCGCGCATATTATGGTAACAAATATTATTTTAACAGATTAATTAAATATTAAATAGAAATTGAAAAAGGGGAGGGCACTGTGCCAACTCCCCTTCCAGCTACAAACTCAGTGAGCCGATGCGTGTCGTGGGTTGAGAACTTGCACGGTTGAATGTAATTTAGATTTTTTAAGAATCCGTCAACCTATGTAGTTCTGGCCACAAACATATTAGGGATTTCCCCGCAGCTCGTTAGTATGTAGCTTACCTGAATACTGTAATAAAAAATTTATTTAGTGTCAATAGTTTATGAAATAAATTTAAAAATATGGCGAATGTTTGGATATGTCGGCCAGATTATAGGACGGGTTTAATTGTGATATTAGAGTTTTAAGAGTAGTTTCTTGTTTTACACCAGGGTTCAACGTTGCGAATGGATCAAAAACAGTTTTGATTTGTTCGTATAATGCCAATACGTTTTCATCAAGCTGGCCGTAGGTTGCAGATGTTTTAAGACGGCCCTCACTTGAGGCAGCTAGCATATTACCGTTATGTTTATAAACTAATTCAGCATAATCGGCTATCAATTTAAATAATTTTTGTTTGTCGCTAGTAATATGCAGCTGGAGTGGAGTTTTGGCATTTATTATGCCATTAAGCCAATTTATTTGGAGTGGTAATTTAATATGGTCTCTCTTGGATAGGTCTTCAACTTCGGCGATAAATTCAGGCATGCAATCAATAGGAACAGAAGATCCATCGATTAGTGACGGGAAAGATTCATCCTTGGTTTCGGGCTGAATAACTGTTGAGCTGACTTCACGGATAGCGCGTAACTCTTCGTTGGCATATTCATTGCTGGTAAAAATTGTAGCTTCAAATTTTGATATAATTTTATTTAAATGCTTCATTTTGTGGGCACGAGCTTTGGCACTAAAATCACCAAAACTAATATATATAACTACCCCGGCTGTTGGGCAAGATTTATCAAAAATAAACTTTTTGCCGTGTGCTCGGGCAATATCAAACAAATCATTGTCGATGTAATCTAGGATAATTGGTTTTAGGCCTTTGATTAAATTACAGGCTTCACGTGCTTTAGCGGCATCTGTAAATGAAATTACTGAAATTGATTCTTCGCTGTTATAAAACTGTGTTTTTACAACAAGCTCCGAGATAACACCAAGTGTACCTTGGCTGCCGATAAGAAGTGGCGTCAAATCAAATGACCCGTTTTTTTCTTTGACTTTTGCAATTCCTGAATATCCGCAATTTTCAAGTGGCTTTGTGGCAATCTTGTCAGCAATCAATTGGGCATTGTCTTCAATTATTCCATCAAGTTTGCGATAAATTTCGCCCTCTAGCGTTTGAAGACCTTTTTTCTTGACTAATTCATGTTTACTGATTCGACCAGTTTCGATAATGTCGCCATTTGCCAGTACAACTTCCAGTCGCGATACGGCGTCACCGATTGGACCATAGGTACCTGACAAAGGACCGGAAGCGTTGTTTGCCACTGCGCCGCCAATTGTGCTGTAGGCAAATGATGACGGGTAGGCGGGGATAAACATACCGTGGGTTTTTAGGGCTTCGTTTAGTGTGCCGAAATTTACGCCTGGCTGGCAGTGAACAAATTGATCTTTGTCTTTTAGGTTAATGAAAATAATATTGTTAAGATGGGCGAGGGTGTTAATGACAATACCTTTGCCAATAGCTGCACCGGTTAAATCAGTACCGCCACCACGAATTGTGATTGGCATAATATGACCTTTTTCGGCCAATTGCCAAGTAAAACGGGCAATTTTGCGGATATCGTTTGTCAAACGTGGATGGACAACTAGTTCAGGCACCAATGTTAATACGCTGCCATCATGTGAAAATTGATGTCGTATTTGTTCGGCGCTAGTTACTTCACCTAGTAAATGCTCGTTCAGATATTGTGAAATCTTGCTCATTATTAACCCCCGTGCCTCATTAAACATTCATAATCTTGTATATTTATAATAACACAAGCGACATTGAGAAGAATATAGATTATCAATTATAGGTTATACAATAGTGTAGCAATTCGAAAAACACGTTAATAATTTACTCGGCCGGTTAAAAAGTTAACTAAATCATACCATCTTTAAATATTTGTTAGATTTTGTTATAATGTAAGATGTTACAGATAATGCGCGAGTGGTGGTTCGCTGTACAGCGAAGGTAGACACGCTAGCGTTCGTACAAATATGCGCGAGTGGTGGAATGGTAGACACGCTAGCTTTAGGAGCTAGTGCCGTAAGGCGTGGAGGTTCAAGTCCTCTCTCGCGTACCAAGAAAAATAGAGATCGTTTGGTCTCTATTTTTCTTAGTAACGACGAGTGATGATTTGGGGCTTCACCCGTAAGGCGTGGAGGTGAGAACTGCAAGTCTGCAGTTCGCAAGGCCGGAAGCCGGATGACGAATGTCACCGACTGAGGCGGGGTCGCCGGTAAGGTGACCAAGTCCTCTCTCGCGTACCA
>CAZCIE010000078.1:0-2517 GCA_964498955.1 uncultured Saccharimonas sp. (SeqCode)
CGATCGTGGCGGCAACGGTGGCGGTTCATTCCGTCAGCGCAGCTGGTAATTCAATATTCTTGAATTAAAACTACAAAAGATACCCCGTTTAATTAAGCGGGGTATTTTTGTTTAACTAATTATTTTTATAAACTGTTTTTCGTCAATTATTTTTGTGCCAAATTTTTTAGCTTTTTCTAATTTGCTAGTACCAGTATTTTCACCAGCAACTAAATATGTCGTGTCCTTGGCTACTGAAGTCTGAAAAGTGCCGCCTTTTGCACGGATTTTGTCTGCCGCAGATTCGCGCGACATTGTATTCAATGTTCCAGTTACAACAAAACTAACATCAGCTAGTTCGCCTGACGATAATCGAAATTGCGGTTTGACACCAAATCTAGAAAATTTTTGCAATAATTCTTCATTTTCTGAATCCGAGAACCATGCAATTATACTTTCTGCAACAACCTCGCCAATGCCATCAACTGAACGTAATTGGTCGATAGTTGCAGATTTTAGCGCCTCAATTGATTTGAACGTTTTTGCTAAATCAATGGCTGTCTGAGCCCCGACATGCCTAATGCCTAAACCATAGATGAACTTTTCTAAATTGGGCAATGTTGAGTTTTTTACAGCATCAATCAATTTGTGAGCTGAGACATCCGCAAATCTATCTAGACGCACGACCTGATCAAAAGTCAAGTTATAAATGTCTGCCAGGTCATTAACTAGGCCATTATCAACAAGCGCATCAACATTCTTATCGCCCAATGTATCAATATCCATAGCGCTTTTGCTGGCATAATGTTGCAATGCACGTTTTAAGATTATTGGGGCAGTCGCCCCCTTGACGCGGTATACAGCTTCACCCTCTGGTCGCTCAAATTCTAACTCTGGGTATTGAACCGCTAACATCTTTTTAAAATTAACTGGCACTGAATCTTTTGGGCGAAGCTCTGTAACCACTGAATAGATTTGAGGAATTATTTCTCCAGCCTTAAAAACAATTACCGTATCACCAACTCGCACATCTAAACGCGCTATTTCGTCAGCATTGTGTAAACTAGCATGTTGGACTGTACTACCGGCAATAACAATTGGGTTAAAAACAGCAACTGGTGTCGCAGCTCCTGTACGCCCAATACTAATCACAATATCACTGATAATTGCAGTTCCTTGCTCGGGGGCATATTTATATGCAATAGCTGCTCGCGGCTGCTTGCCTGCCATGCCTAGTG
The DNA here is from genome assembly GCA_964498955.1 of uncultured Saccharimonas sp. (SeqCode). Classification (GTDB taxonomy): domain Bacteria; phylum Patescibacteriota; class Saccharimonadia; order Saccharimonadales; family Saccharimonadaceae; genus UBA1547. The sequence goes on from CAZCIE010000078.1 coordinate 1,218, forward strand.
AATCATATTGTGCACGGTTATTTATCTTTACTACTAACCCATCCATCCAAAACGGCAGTTCGTCACGCTTACTATCCCACTGTGTCACAAACGACATAACTCCGTTTAGGTTGTCAAAAACTCTGGCTTGTTGATTACGAGCAACGCCAATAGCGTCAATCGCTTGATACGCAAACATCCATGTTGGGATTTCGGACGGATCATCACGAATTATGTCATATGCACGAAAACTTAGTGGACGACCGGCCACAATGCTTGGGTCCAGTTGCCTGATTGTACCAGCTGCTAAATTTCGAGGGTTAGCAAACTCTGGTAGGCCGTCAGCAACTTGTTTCATATTTAATTTCTCAAAGTCATCTTTCATCATCACAATTTCACCACGGACCTCAGTATGTCCTTTAAGAAAGTTCTCATATCCCGCAGTTTTATTAAGTCGCAGCGGCACATTGCGAATCGTTCGAACATTTTCGGTTACATCCTCACCAACAAAACCATCGCCTCGTGTCATGGCTTTTGTGAAGACTCCGTCCTCATAAGCAATCGCACAAGCTAATCCATCCATCTTTACATCTGTAAAAAATTCAGTTTTTTGACCAGGCAGTAGTTTTTTCATACGCTTTACCCACGCCTCAACATCGGCCTGGTTGAATACATCATTCAAACTAATCATTCGCTGGCTGTGTTTTACTTTCTTAAAACCTCCGACTAATGGACTGCCAACTCGCTGAGTAGGACTATCTGTAGTAATGAATTCTGGATGTTCTGACTCGAGCCGCTTCAACTCTGCGAAAACGCTATCCCAAATTGCATCACTAACCGATGGTTTGTCTAAAATATGGTATTCGTAATTATACCGAAGTATTAAATCGCGCAGTTCTTTAATGCGTTGCTCAGGCTGGGGCTGATTCATCGTTAACTACCTTTCGATATAGTAAATATATATAAGAGGCGACCCAAATCACGGTTACTGATGATAACACCAAAATTATTATTGGCACCGATGGAACCCAGCTTGTTGCTTTCCATATGCTCTTTATCCAAGAATCTATCATAATAGATGGAATCATTATTATTGTCCAAACAATAATAACCTCGGCTGCCAACCATAAAATTCTAGCTAATAACCTGGTACGCCGCCCTACAACCAAGTCACCAGCTGTTTTTACTGCAATTGATGGATACATACCTGGTAATGTTACGATTATGAGCGCAAAAAAAGTACCTATAATAAGGTACAACGACATTACAACAAGTAATCCTGCTGTAACCCAAAACAACATAGCCTCTATCCCTCCAGCCA
>CAZCIE010000079.1:0-2500 GCA_964498955.1 uncultured Saccharimonas sp. (SeqCode)
AGTATAAGCGCTATATGTTGCGTATGTCAACAATAATTGTTATTATTACATACATATTAGTTAATGGAAAAAAGGATTGTTATGAAGGCAACAAATAGAGATTCATTTTCAAGCGACGTATTAAGCTCAAAAAAGTTAATTTTACTAGATGTGTGGGCGCCATTTTGCGCACCTTGCCGTGGGTTGGAGCCAGTAATTGATGAGATTTCTGAAAAATATAGCAGCGCATTTGATGTTGTAAAATTAGATGCATCTATCGACATGGAATTTGCCCAAGAATTAGGAATAAGTGGGTTACCGACATTTTTAGTGTATAAAGATGGCCAGATTGTTGATTCGATTTCTGGAGCAACGACTAAAGACAAAATTGAAGAAATGTTGAAGAAGAACAGCTAGGGGTAGATGGCAGGTGGTAAATGGTAATCGCTGTTCAGCGATGGTAGAATTGCAGCACTGCAATAAATTGCCAGACACGCTACAGGTAGCGTTTATACGCTATATGTAGCGTATAAGAGTTGTTTTTAGCTAATTGCGATTTGAGACTCTACCATCTACTATTTACCATTTACCACCTACCATTTCGCTATCGATACTAATTTGTTATAATAACGGGTGATGGCGCGTTGACGGAACGGTTACGTGAAGGTCTGCAAAACCTTTTAAGTGGGTTCGACTCCCACACGTGCCTCCAGTATGTTAACAATTTATGCGCGGATGGTGGAATGGTATACACGAGAGACTTAAAATCTCTTGGCCTTACAGCCTTGTGGGTTCGAGTCCCACTCCGCGCACCAAAATAAAATAGCCTCTTTGAGGCTGTTTTATTTTGGCTTGCAGAATCGGCGACTTGAATCCGCACGGCTACTTATTTTATTTCCCAAAATTTGATATAATATATACGTATAAGAGTTAACTTAAAAGGGGGAAAGTAATATGACAGTTGTGTGGATTATTATAGCAGTTATTGTATTCTTGGCACTTGTAATTGGTGTTATGTACAATTCATTAGTAACTTTACGAGTACGGGTTGACGAAGCCTGGAGCGACATTACGGTGCAGCTAAAAAGGCGCTTAGATTTGATTCCAAATCTTGTCGAAACCGTAAAAGGCTATGCCAAACATGAAAGCGGTGTATTTACTGCCGTAACCGAAGCGCGAAACGCAGCATTAAATGCCAAGGGTGTCAAAGCTACCGCGGCAGCCGATAATCAGTTTGAGGGTGCGCTAAAAAGTATGTTTGCTGTTGCCGAAGCCTACCCAGACCTAAAAGCTAACCAAAGTTTTGTTGAATTGCAGCAAGAATTAGTAGACACCGAAGACAAAATTCAAGCATCTCGCCGTTTTTATAATGGTGGAGTTCGTGACTTGAACACCAAAATTCAAACAGTGCCAACAAACATTATTGCAGGTATGTTTGGTATTAAAAGCCGTGAGTTCTTCGAGCTTGACGAATCAGAACAAGCCAAGGCTGCAAAACCAACTGAAGTAAAGTTTTAGAAGGCTCATTCAATGTATAAAGCAATTGCTGCCAATAAACGCAATACCATATTGATAATGGCAGTTTTTGTTGGAATCATTAGCGCAATTGGATGGGTTGTTAGCCTGTATTATGGTGATACAAGTATAACTTTGTATGTAGTAATTGGGGCAATGCTGTATGCATTTTTGCAGTATTTTATTGCGACTGGTTTAACTGTAGCAATGACCGGCGCAAAACAGATTGAGAAGCGCGACAACCCGAGGCTCTACCGGATTGTTGAGAATTTGTCTATTACGAATGGCATGCAAACACCTAAAGTCTACGTGATTAACGATTCGTCGCCAAATGCGTTTGCAACTGGGCGTGACCCTCAGCATTCAATTGTTGCAGCAACTTCTGGACTAATAAATTTGATGGATGACCGCGAATTAACCGCTGTTATGGCGCACGAAATGGGTCATATCAAAAATTATGATATTCGACTTAGTATGATAACTTTTGGGCTTGTTAGCGCAATCGGCTTGCTGACTGATGTGGTTTTTCGAATTTTCTTTTATGGAAATGATCGCGATAATGATAGCTCACCAGTTGCAATAGTAATCGGAATAGCTGTATTAATATTGGCACCAGTTGTAGCCGCTATTGTTCAGATGGCAGTTAGCCGTCAACGTGAATTTTTGGCAGATGCGACCAGTGCAATGACAACGCGTGACACCGATGCGATGGTATCGGCACTTGAAAAGTTAAAGGCAAATAGTAGCCCAATGAAGCGCCAAAATACGGCTTCGGCTCACTTATTTTTTGTAAATCCGCTTAAAAAAGGCTTTGTTAATAAATTATTCAGTACTCATCCTCCAATAGAGGATAGAGTTGCAAGATTGCGCGAAAACGCTAGTAAGTTTTAGCTATGGTAAAAAATATATATATAAAGTTATTAAGTAAAATTCAAAAACGGATTAAGTCGTATTTAGTACGTCGCCCTCATCGAAGTTTTCGTCGGACACGTCGTCGAGATTATGG
>CAZCIE010000080.1:0-2479 GCA_964498955.1 uncultured Saccharimonas sp. (SeqCode)
ATCGATTATGTACGGGTCTTTGGCTATGAGATTATAATTATTCATAAAGATTGTTAACCTTTATTTTATATCAAGTTTCTCTGATAACAAAGCTGTGGATAAACCGACAATGTCATTTGGCGCTGTTATGTTAATTTTGCTATACTATTATTAATCATCTGCGGGGGTGTAATTAAGGTACATGAAGAGTAAAATTCGAAAATCAGTTATCCCTTTTGGGGCAATAATAGTTGCCGTGCTATTTGTTTTGGTTGCGGTTTTTTCACTTACGATTTCCAAGATTACTCATGCTGATGATGGTAAGCCTACTCAACCAGGCCGAATGCTAACAATTTATGACCGTGGTACCGAAAAGGTTATTATAACTGAAGAAGCAACAATAGGTGAAGCCTTGAACAAAGCTGGCATCGCAATCGATTCCAAAGATGTCGTCGAGCCTGCTGCAGACCAACAATTAATAGCGTCAGATTATCAGGTCAACATTTATCGTGCTCGGCCCGTTTTAATCATAGACGGAAATACCAGAACTAAAATTTCGACTGCCTACCAAACGGCCGCACAAATTATTGAAAGTGCAGGAATCAAATTATATGATGAAGATGAAGCTGTTATTACTTCAACGAATGACATTCTTGATGGAGTAGGACTGCAAGTCGTAATCGACAGGGCGATACCAGTTATTTTGACTCTTTTTGGACGAACTTCAGAGATACGAACACAATCTGCCACAGTCGCCGAGTTCCTTCAAGAGAAGAACATTGATTTAGGCTCAAACGACAAGGTCACTCCAGACAAAAACGCCTCTATTGCAAATGGACTTGCTATTCGGATTTGGCGAGAAGGCAAACAAATCATATCTGTTGATGAGTCAGTTGCATTTGAAGTTGAGACAATTGAAGACGCGGATAGGTCAGTTGGATATAAAGAGATTCAAACACCAGGCGAAAACGGACTTCGTAGTGTGTCATATGAGGCAGTCATTCAAGACGGAGTAGAGGTTAGTCGCAGCGAAATTGCCAGTATTTTGATAAAAAAGCCAACTATCCAAACTGAGTTGATTGGCGTAAAAGGCAAATATTCAACCCCAAGCGAGAACGAAACGATTACTTGGGAATATCTTTTATCGCAAGGGTTTAGTCGAATTCAGGCCGCGGGTATTATGGGTAATTTAATGCAAGAGCATGGATTTAAAACTTCTGATGTTGCTGGTGGTTACGGAATTGCTCAATGGGTCGGTGGTAGGCGATCGAAGTTAGCTGCACGCGATAATTCTGATAATATTTACGTCCAACTCGACTTTTTAATGAGCGAACTAAATGGTGGATATTCTTATGTCAAAGATGCTATTAAATCTTCAAATTCACTTGAGGCTGTAGTCGAAATCTTTCAAAATCAGTTTGAACGATGTAATCCGCGATATTGTATGTTAAACCAACGTGTTTTTTATGCTCAAAATATATTAGCTAATCACCCAAGTAATGAAAAATATTAAGTCGCTTGGTCAACATTGGCTGCGAGATCGCGATATATTGGCACATATTGCCGACTGTGCTGAAATTAATGATACGGATACGGTGCTCGAGATTGGGCCGGGCTTGGGGACGCTGACAAGTGAACTATTGCGTCGAGCAGGCAAGGTTATTGCCGTAGAATATGATGGCGAATTGGCGCGAAAATTACCAAATCAGTTCCCTGGGAAAAATTTGACCGTAATAAACTCTGACATTTTGGAATTTGATTTCTCGACATTACCAGCAGGTTATAAAGTGGTCGCCAATATACCGTATTACATTACTGGAAAGATAATACAGCAATTAACAACTACAGCAAACAAGCCATCCGTAGCAGTGTTATTAGTGCAGCGCGAGGTTGCGCAACGATTGGCAGCTGGCCCCGGTCAAATGTCTATTTTGGCAGTCAGTGCTCAGATCTTCGCCGATGCCAGCTTGGGTGATGTCGTCAAGGCTGAAAAGTTTACTCCTCCGCCAAAAGTTGACAGTCAGGTCGTTATATTAAAAACTCGAAAGTTACCGTTTTTGATCGACGTGTCCGAAAGTGAATTTTTTATGACGGTGGTTTTACCTTTTGTTTTACCGGTTTTGTTAATTGGTGTTATGCTTTGGTTTATGCTTCGTGGCGTCCAGGGGGCTAATAATAAAGCCATGATGTTTGGCCAATCAACTGCTAAAGAAAATCAAAACGATGAAAAAAGTAAAACAACTTTTGCTGATGTTGCTGGTGCGAAAGAAGCTAAGGAAGAATTAATGGAAGTGGTTGAATTTTTAAAAGCACCAAAAAAGTTTTCTGATTTAGGCGCCAAAATTCCTCGAGGCGTTTTACTACTCGGTGGCCCAGGCCTTGGTAAAACCTTGCTCGCTAAGGCCGTTGCTGGCGAAGCAGGAGTGCCATTCTTCTCCATTTCCGGTTCGGAATTTGTTGAAATGTTTGTCGGCGTTGGTGCTAGTCGTGTTCGTGATTT
>CAZCIE010000081.1:0-2427 GCA_964498955.1 uncultured Saccharimonas sp. (SeqCode)
ACGGACGACCTCAGCGTCCCGAACGCTGCGCGCTACCAACTGCGCCACACCCCGATAATATGAACAGTATCACATAAAAGTATATATCAAAGCAAAATTGTTTGCCCGTTTATTAATAAAAACTTAACGGTGTGTGGCCAGTCACGATAAATTTTTTTCTAAAATTTTCGCGACCCCGCCTCAGTCGGTGACGTTCGTCATCCGGCTTCCGGCCTTGCGTACCGCCACTGGCGGTCCTCACCCCGATACGAATCTTATCTTTCGGTATATTTTGCTACATTAACCGAACCATGCTTTTCAGTTGACGATAACACCATATCTGCTGGCATCTGAAGTTTTGGCTCGCTGTAATAAATATAGTAAATTGTTTGATAGCTATCAAGTTGCACAGCCGGGTCATAAACACGAAGAATACTGTCGGACAAAATTGCATATCCACCGCCTAACTTTGACTCTTCGCTATAAAAAAAGTATTGACAGCCTAATCTATCAAAAAAATTATCAAATTGGACATATGTGTATGGGTCAGCTGCTATGATGGCCGTGCCTTCAATGGCACAATCTTTTTTATCGACAGCAAGTGCAGCTTGCTGTGTCCTGACGTTCTCTAGACGCTGAAAGCTAAAATTACCAATTTGAGCTAGGTTTACAACTCCTATAATCATTATGATAAAAATCCCAACTGACAAAATAACGTTTTTCGCATGTTTATGTTCGGTCATCTTTGCAACAGATACACCGATTACCATAAGGCCACCAATAATAAATGGTACCAAGTACCTTTCTAGGTACATTGGCCTAACCAGGCCAACAATAGTCAATATTAATATCGGAACTGCCATATACATAGCGATTAGCGAAAACCCAACTTTCGACTTTTTGTCTAGTTGTTTATATGTCTTATAAATAAATGTACCTATAACTATTAATACAAATAAAATTATCAGTGAATAAATTGCATCTAATTGCCAGACTGGTTTATAAACGAATACGAATGAGATTGCCCCAATTAAGTTTTGAATTGTCATTGGCTGGACGACTGATGCCAAGACTCCTCCTGCAATCTGATGGAATAGAGATGGCATCCAAGGTATATATAAAACGATGCTAAGTATAAAAGCCAAAAACCATGGAGACTTTATGATTGGCTTTTTTGATAATTTCGCTTGCCAGATCAACCAAGTAAAATGTGCAACCCAAAGTAGCGCCATATAATAATGAGTGTACATACCGGCTGCTACCAGTAAAGCGTAGGCTAAATACAATATATATTGTTTCTTTTTAGATTTTGCACCGACTGCACAGACCAACACATAGGTCGCCGCGACACCTATAAGAGCGGCAAGTGAATACATCCTAAGTTCAAAACCATAACGTAATAATAACGGACAGAAAGCAATAAAAGGTAATGTTATTATTGCCGTTCTGGCGTTAAATAGTTTTCTTGACAGCAAGCCACTGACAAATACTGCGCAACCTAATAATATTGCGCTCAGCAACCTTAAGACAACTCCCCAATCATTAAACAGATTAGCCCATCCCTGAAGCAATAGATAATATAGAGGTGGGTGAACATCAACTGAAGTTAACCGAATCATCTCGGCAGTAGACTGTTTTGCGATAATTAGCGAATAGCCTTCGTCAAACCAGACTCCCTGATTGTAACCAATCATAAAGCTGACCACTAGCGCGGCAAGCGAAAAGGTGACTAACACTAATATAAAATGCTTTTGAAGCTTTTCCATCATATATCCCTATTTTATCTTTTTTCATCCTAAAAAGATACTGGCATAATGGGGCTATTTAAGGTATAATCGACAAGGTAACCCACATTAAGATAACGGGGTGTGGCGCAGTTGATAGCGCGCCCGGTTTGGGACCGGGAGGTCGAAAGTTTGAGTCTTTTCACCCCGACCATATAAAAAAGACCGTCCTTGGACAGTCTTTTTTATTTGGTAGGTTGTAAAAAGTAATTAAATCTTTGGCTCTCTATACACCATTGCTGCTTCTTCAGGTGCAATAGAGTTAACGATAACCCCTGTTCCCAGTTCTAAACCAGCCCATATATTTGGCCTTGGTGCTAATTTAATATGCATATGATAATCTTTGTCATTAACTGCATTTTCGACAAAATAATTATAAGATATTTCGAGGGCGTCTAATTTGCCCAAAACAACTTTTAATGCTTTTGCAAATGATTCTTTTTCGCTGTTACTTAAATCTGCAATCGTTTGGACATGGCGGCGCGGCAAAAACCATGCTCCATATGGTGATTCACTAGCAAAAGGCGCCACCACAAATAAATTTTTGTCCTTCCAGATCATTCTAGGGCCATCAGATTCTTTGGCAATGATATCACAATAAGGACAGCTGTTATTTTCAATAATATATTTGTCATATGCCTCTGCCTCTGCTTGAATCTTTGGT
>CAZCIE010000082.1:0-1806 GCA_964498955.1 uncultured Saccharimonas sp. (SeqCode)
CGGCTTATGATATATCAGAATATTTTGTTGATACAATTAGTGAGTTCGATGAAGCAGTATATACAGCATGGATTAAAAGAACTACTGAGCTTTTGGCGGTTATATCAAGCGATGAGTCGTCGGATGAAGAGATAGAAGGTGCGATTTCGGTAATCAATATCCTTAGATTTGCGAGCGAAAAAGTTGCTAGCTCGTTAATTTCAGGCCAGTTCCAGCCAATGAATAACGAAGAATATGGTCTTTATGGTCAGGTTATTAGCCAATCATTTAAATCTACAGACGAAAAGTCAGATGGCTTATGGATGGGCCTAAGAACAGCGGACTCATTATTTGGGTCAAATGGCCAACGAATAGCCTTTAATATTCCAATTCCAGAAGCAATCATTCCACCAGACCAGGCTGAACAAAATAGACAAAACATTTTAAATATTCGACTCGACTATGACATAACCTATGGGTTGTCATTAGATATAGGTAGTAAAAAGGTTGAAAAACAGAAGGGCGAGATAAAAGAGGGATACGTAAATGCCTCAAAAGTTGGCTTTTTCGTATGCGATATGTTAGAAAAAGGGGAACAGATAATCAATGGAAGAGCTGTCTTGGGCCATCACAGCGCAGAGGCTTTTGATATGTTCAAAGACCAAAATGGAGCAACTACCATTACTACAGAAGATTTTATGTATAAAGTTATCAAGAAATTCGGAGAAAAGCTAGGCCTGGATACTAATGTTTATCCCAAATAGCAAAGAAGATGCTTCGCATAGTAGCGGCGGTATCGGGGCTAGAGATGATGGTGCTAACGATTCCATGCCTAAAAACAGTTGATACCACATTATTGCCAAATACCATGATTTGAGCATCAAAAGACACGCCCTCAGGTAGTTTGTGGACAGACAATAGGCCGTCTTCTTGAGTTTTTACTTCATCATACAAATCAGCTGGTATTAGTGCTAGGGATTTTATGCCTGCTTCGCGTTGCCTGGCGATTTGCTGGTCAATAAGGGCAGATATCTTTGGGTCGTCGCGGTCGTGACTACTGGGAAATATTAAAACATCTTGTTTTGTCGAAATTATTTCATCATAGACTAACTTTAATGCATCAACACCTTCGGCGTTTATAACGCCTGGTTGGTCACTAGTAAGTCTGAATTTTGATAAAAAGCTTGGTAAAATTGCTGAAAACTCGTCACTTACGGTTTTTAATTGTTGCTGACGATTTGATATTAGGGAACGAATCTTTGTAGGATTTTCAGCCTCTATCTTTAATTTAATGCCGTTGGTCCTTCGGGCCAGGCCCAAATCGACCAGTTTATCAGATATAGCGTATCCATTAGTCCTGGCCTCGCCAGTTTTGTCGGCAATTTCGGATGGTGTTAGGGGGCCAAATTCAACTAATGCCAAATAGCCTTTTGCTTGGCTTTCGGTTAATCCTATTTTTTGTAATATATCGGTATTCATGCCTGCCAGTATAGCACAGGGGGATATAGTTGTCAAACACAAATTGACAAAATATTCAAATATTCACCCCTGTAAACAATCATGATGTAAGCATAGAATTGACGATTCAAGAACTAGATGTGATAATTATCAGTGTTGGCTGCACGGGCGATCATAAAAATCGGAGTTAGTGTTGAGTGGCATTGTCCACCGTAAAACCGAGATAGGAAAACCGACTCCACATTAAACACCCACCGGCCGCCGGAAAAGCCCCTAAGTCCGCAAAAGTAGGGCCGCTGAAGCTTAACCGCTCTCAAGGTTCGTGCGTCAAGCGAACCATTTTAATGAGTAATTATCTGTTTTGGGTGG
>CAZCIE010000082.1:1840-2422 GCA_964498955.1 uncultured Saccharimonas sp. (SeqCode)
ATTATCTTCGGTTAAAACCGAAATCACAATAAAAAGTGATTGGCCTAACAGAGGTAAAACCTCAGCCGATACCGCTATGACATATGGCGCAAACCTTAGGAGGTGATTGATATGTCAAAGTTTTTGGGGAACGCATTTTCGATCAATATGTTGCGTGAAGGTATGGACCTTTGCCTGACAGTAAGGATGACTATGCGGCGCATTACCCCCGAATCCGTGCCCGAAGATTGTATTAGCGTCATCGGCCACAGCGACACAGCGAGTGTCGTGTCCAGCGTCCTAGGTAGGGAAATTGCAGCCAACAGGCAGACGCTCGTCCTTGACGAAGGCGACGAGCTGTATGTGGCCCAATATTCGGGGCCGCGTCTGGCTGAAGGTGCAACCGAACTGCCCGATGGAGCAAAAATTGAGTTTTGGCGCGTCAGAATCGTCAATATTGACGATCTGTCTGCGTAGGCTCGGTGGTCTAGCTATTGACCAAAGAAAAAAATTTAGCAATGAATCTGTTGCTCTACAGTTTAAATTGAGCCGTATTTAATACGAGAATATAACGTCTGGCCCACGAAACGGGCTTTTTTTATT
>CAZCIE010000083.1:0-2408 GCA_964498955.1 uncultured Saccharimonas sp. (SeqCode)
ATAAAAAGCCATTGTGTTTTTTTCACTCACAGGATTTTGACGGCATCTGTTCTGCGGCAATTGTTAGAAAATTTTATGAAAATGCCGTTGAATTATATCCGATAAATTATGGCGATGAATGGTCCGAACGGTCACAAAAGACTGGTTACGGTGCTTTGGATGATGCTGGCGTGAGTGTGATTGATTAATTATGCTGACGGATTACAAACAATGGACAGGTAAGCAGCGATTAGCTAGTTTGAGAAAAACCAAAAAGGCAATTGCCGATGGTATTATTCCGCCGCCTACAAAATGCAGTCAATGTGGTAAAACAGAAGGAAGAATTGATTATCATAACAAAAATTATGATGATCCAATAAAATATCTGATTCCATTGTGTATGACATGTCATTTGCGGTTGCATAGGGAAGAAAAAAGAATCAAGAAAGATTAAATAATGAAGAAACCAATCACCCCAGAGGAACAGGATATTATGTACAAAAGGCCTGTCCCGTTGAGGTGTTAATTTGGTACACTTTAAATATAATTTTAATGCGCTGTAGCCTATCAATACAAACTAAATGCTAGTAAACTAGACCTATGAAAAACAATGGGATAGTTGATAGTTCTACGGCACAGTATCTTACGTTTGTGGCTTCTGCTGGCAGTGATAGTAATAGTGTAGAAATGCGCTATGAAGACGAGAATATCTGGTTGACGCAAAAAATGATAGCCGAACTTTATGGTGTAACAAAACAAGCGGTTAGTCAGCATATAGAAAAACTTGAAAATGATGGTGAAATTGATTATTCAACTGTCAAGCATTACTTGACAGTTCAAACAGAGGGAAAACGCAAAGTATCACGAAATCTTGATCATTATAACCTTCAAACAATTATCTCGGTAGGCTTCAAGATAGAGAACGATCGTGCTGTTCAATTCCGCAAATGGGCGCGTCAGATTGTAAAAGATTACACTATACAAGGCTGGACAATGGATGTTGAACGACTCAAAAAAGGCCATATGTTTACTGATGAATATTTTGAACGACAGTTGCAACTTATTCGTGAAATTCGCCTTAGCGAACGCAAATTCTATCAAAAAGTTACCGACATCTATGCTACGGCTTTTGATTACGATAACACCGCAAAAACTACGCAGGATTTTTTCAAACTTGTTCAAAACAAGCTTCACTTTGCTGTCCATCGCCACACTGCCGCCGAAATTATCGTCGAGCGGGCAGATGCCGACAAAGAAAATATGGGACTAACATTTTGGGAATCCGCACCTAATGGCAAGATTATAAAGACTGATGTATCGATTGCAAAAAATTATCTGAAAAAGAAAGAACTTGCATATCTAGAGCGTATAGTTTCGTTATATCTAGATTTTGCCGAGCTGCAAGCCGAGCGCAAGATCCCGATGTCTATGGAAGATTGGGCAAAACGACTTGATGGATTTTTGGAGTTTAATGGCAACGATATTCTGACAGATGCTGGCAAAATAAGTCACGAACAAGCCAAACTACACGCTGAAACACAATTTGAAAAATATCGAATTGCTCAAGACCGGTTGTTTAGTAGTGATTTTGATAAATTCATTGAACTTGAAGAAACTCAGAAGAAAATAGAGAGGAATAAAATATGAAGTCTAAAAAACCAATCACCCCCGAAGAGCAGGAAATTATTGAGCAAATTGTGATTATAGAGCCAATTATTAGGCAGTAACTTTATTGGTGTGTTTAGCCATCTTCATTGAAGCGATTTTGCGGGGGATAGTACTGTTTTGATATTGCGTAAGTAATTTTTGTTTAAGCCTACGGATTTTCTTGGTAGATCTAATCACAATAATTTGTGACAGGCTTTTATATTTTGTTAGCTCTTTATTAAACAATTCAGCATTTTTACCGTTGTTATAAAATTCGTCCATCATTTTTCTGAATAATAGTTCTGAACGATAGCTGAATCGCTGAAAAGTGGCAGCACCGGCTGCGACAAATAATTCAAAAACAAGTACAGTGATAGAGTTGACCAAAAGGTACTGCGGGCCGCCTAAAACGATAACGACAAGCCCCAAAAACATCATAAAATGCATACGTCGGTCGCTATATCCGGCTAGTATTGGAGATTTGTATCTGTTTTGTTTATTTTCATTTTGTTTCATACTTCCATTATACCATAAACTTTATGAAAAAGCTACTGTTACGTAAGCAAGCGCGAAAAACTTATGCTTTGGATGCTGTTGTTAGGGTGGTAAGATATATTTACGGGCGGCGTAATTTAACAAATATAAATGAAAGAAGTGAAAAGTTATGCAAAAATACCGCTATCGCGAATTTTTACCTGGCCTGGAACTGCAAGCAAATCAAGAAATAAGGAGTAGTGTTACCGGCAAAACCGCAAACCAGATTTGGCAATTACGGAGAGAAA
>CAZCIE010000084.1:0-2325 GCA_964498955.1 uncultured Saccharimonas sp. (SeqCode)
ATTTCATGCTTGAAAAGTCAGAGTTTTTAGCATAGATTACGGAAGAAGAATCGCCGAATTCAATTCCTTTGGCCGAGCAATTATCGATCGTAATAGTCAACCCATTTAAGTTTTTTGATTTATCTAAAATGCAATTATTAAAAGTAAAGAAAGTTAGGCAAAAATTTGCAAAATCGACATTACAAAAATTTTCATTTATAAATACAATTTTTTCGCCGTCTGGAATTTGTGGATAGCGAACATTCTGATATTTTTTGAAATCATTTTGGCGGATTGTATTTGCGATTTTTTTTATTCTGTTCATACTGTAATTATACAATTATTTTAAAATATAAAGTGAGAAGTTTATGTTTACATAGATTTACTACGCTTGCAGACATTCTCAGGTCTGCAGATGGTGCTATTTTTCCCACCACGACTTGTTTGCTCTAGTGTCCGCTAAGGACCCATCGGCTTTGTGCACAGAGGTAGCTTTGTTGCCTTTGCTGTCCACCTGGGTATGGTAGTATCCGCCTTTTGCGCTTGGATCTTACACAGAGTTAATGGTGTGCTTCGTGCCGTCGTCGGCTGTGAATTGGACACCATCTTCTACTCCTCTTCCGGAGCTCGGGGATTCTTTGCTGGATGATCTACCGCCAGAACCATTGTTGCTACCGCCAGAACTTTTTCCAAACATCAGTTTGTCCTCCTTTCAAAAGGATGGATCGATGTGGATTATCCTATCAATCGTGTCTGACCGTCACGCTGAATAGCTACACCATACCACAAATATCGAATATGTAAATAGATCACACTGAAGTTACATGAATCAGTATCGTTTTTATTGAGTCCAGTTATGGCCTGCAGAGCACAGTACTCTAGTGCCCCTACAAATTAAAACGCACAGAGCACAGGGCTCTAGTGTTTGTAAATCTGTTTTCATGGTATTGTATCGTTATGAACAAAATAGTGATTAATCAGGCTATATTGGCTCGTGACATAATTGATATGGTGCGAGAATACAATAATGATGCAAACGTTTTGGAGTATATTAGTAATTTTTGCTTTCAGCTCGATTTGATTACCGAAGAGGCCGGAATTGCCGACAAGAACATAAATTGGAATGACATCTTTAGTTTTTATGATCAAAAATACTATAACTTGTCACAAAATAATAAATCAAAAATTGATGAAACTGTCGTAAACAAGATTTATGATTATGCTGTTAAAAAAATTAGTGAAGAAAGAATTAACTAGCCAATTATTATCACTCTGATCAGTCATTTGACAAATCATGATAATATTACACCAAAAGAGGACGGACCTGTGAAGGTGTCATTTCGTGCAAGTTTGATACAATGATAATATGCCATCAAGAAATATCGTAAAAGAGCAAGCTCCGGATACTTATTATCATATTTATGCTCGAGGTATTAATAAACAGGTTATATTTCAGAATGATAATGACTATAAATATTTTCTTATGCTATTTGAAAGGTATTTGTCCGAAGATGATGTAATTAGTAAGACTGGTGAAATTTATCCAAATTTTATTGGTAAGGTTGAGGTTTTGGCATATTGCTTGAAGTCTAATCATTTTCATATATTAATGTACCAAAATGATATTCCATATTTAGAAAAGTTTATGCGAAGTTTGATGACAAGCTACAGCCGATATTATAATTTAAAATATAAACGAACTGGGCCGGTATTTGAAAGTAGATATAAGGCCGCTAGAATTGATAGTAGTGAGTATTTACAGCACGTATCTAGGTATATTCATCTGAACCCTAGAAATTGGGAAAGCTATAAATATTCAAGTCTCAAATATTATAGAGATGGTAAATCGCCAGATTGGCTGGATATTGAGAAACTATTAGGGCAATTTAGCTCGTCACAAGAATATATTGAATTCGTATCTGATTATGAAGAAATGCACGAAACCTTGGACGAAATAAAACACCAACTTGCCGATCAATAGGCCCGACTATACAAAACATGCAAGAAATAACACCGTCACAGGACGGACCTGTGGGATGATGAATAGTTATGTGCTTTGCTTGACAAATCTGGCATTTATTACACCAAAAGAGGACGGACCTGTGAAGGTGTTATTTTGTGCAAGTTTGATCAACGAAATGGAAATGGAGGGAAAAGTTTATGGTTTTTTATTTAAGCGGTAGATATGGTACGATATATTATATATGGCTAAAAAATTAGATCACAAATTCTGGGCGAAGTACTTTAAGGTTTATGACGTGTTGAACATGGTTATTCCTTATCAAGAATTATTAGACACTATTGTTAAAGAGGCAAAAATCAAAAAAGGCGATTTAGTATTGGATG
>CAZCIE010000085.1:0-2310 GCA_964498955.1 uncultured Saccharimonas sp. (SeqCode)
TGCTAAAATATCGCCTAGTGGCACATTGATTGCACCGTCAGCGTGGCCAGACAGATATTCACTTGGCTCGCGAACATCAATTAATTGGGCTTCTTCTAGCTTAATCGACGCACCTAAAACATTTTTCGCCACTTTCTCATCTCCTTTTTGATTAATCAATAAATACATAAATCCCATCACGCACAACACACAAATCGCAACAAGAATCTTCTTTAACATAAAACATCAACCCTATTGGCAGTTATCTTTTAAATAATTCACTAGCCTGGTCTTCATCGCCACATGCGCGCCTTCAAGCCCTAATACTTTTAATGCCCCAATTAGCACATACAGCCCATCCAGCACGTCAGGGTCGCCACTAACTTCTAGCTCATCAAACTTATCAGTCACCGAATTTATCAACCATTTTTCTTGCGCAGGAGTTGGCTTTTTTCGAATAGGCGAATCGTCCAAATGAGTAGTCACAACCTCTAGCGACCTGGCTGATTTGTCACGCTTGCGAACATAGCCTTTGGCTATTAACCCATCAATATGTACTGCGACTGTCGAAACAGACTTATAGCCAAGCGCCCGCATAACCTCGCGGTAACTTGGCCCATAACCATTGCCTTGGATAAATGCGTCAACGAAATTAAGTAATTCTCGTTGTTTCTTACTTGATCGTTGAGGCTGCATGCGCTAATTATAGCGTATGTAGTAGATAGTAGGTAGTAGGTTGTAGGTAGTAGAATCTCAGGAAATAAGAATTACAGAGAAAGCGAGCTTTTTGATGCGTTAATTAGTCTTTGGCAGCCCATGCATTGCAACAAAATATTTTCTAGATCTTGATCGGTTAGATATTCCAATTTATTTGATAAATACAGAAAATTCTTTACTTCGAGTAATGACCCATAAGCCATCACGTAAAAATGGATTTTATCTTTACTTGTTTGCCGACCAAACCCTTCGGCTATATTTGCCGATATTGAGCTTGCCGCTCTTCGTAATTGATTAGTAATTGAGAACAGTTCATCTTTAGGAAACTTTTTTGTTACTAAATATATTGTGACGGCCAAGTCCTAGCTTTTCTGCCACACCGTTAACTGCTCAAATGATTCTATTTTTTTGCTTTCACCCATTACCCCACCCATTATTATATTTTTTGAAACTAAGCGCTTATTAGCGCCTCCCGCCGAGATTCTACTATATACTACCTACTACCTACGACCTACTAATTCTGCTCTTTTTTGCCAAAGCTTATCAATCCAAATTTCCACAGCAGCCCAATAAACACAACAAATGTACCAACAAACAAATATATAACACTTCGCCCATCCATCTTTGATGAAAGTATGGCTAGTATTCCTAAAACAACACTTGCTAAGTAAAACACGCAGGCGGACTGGCGGTGGCTTAGGCCTTTGCGCAGTAATCGATGATGTAAATGCATTCCATCAGCCTTGAACGGATTCTTACCGGCCAAGATTCGACGGCCAAAGGCAAATGCAATATCAAATATTGGATAAATCAATGCGATTAATGGAACTATCATCGAAAATGCGGCGGCAGTTTTTACTGACCCCATTATTCCGACAACCGCTAATACAAACCCCAAAAACGACGACCCTGACTCAGCCATAAATATCTTGCGGTCGCGATTCTTTGAAAAATTGTACGGCAAATATGCAAAGGCGACTGCGCCCAAAATGAAACCAAGCGCTGCGGGCTCTGTCCGGCCATTCATTAATGCAACAATTCCCATAGTCCATGCAGAAATGCCCGCTACGCCTGCGCACAGGCCGTCAATGCCGTCCAAAACTCTAATGGCATTAGTTACACCAACTATCCAAATTAGGGTGAAGGGAATCGACATCCAGCCCAGAAAGAATAGCCCGTCATTGCCATTGCCAAAGTTGCCAATCAAGTCGACTCTGACTCCTGCCGCAATCACAATAATCGCTGCAACAAATTGTGCTAACAACTGGACCTTTGACGGAACATCATACAACTCATCAATCAGACCGATGCCTATTAACAATGTACCAGCAATTAGCAGCCCGATCATTTCGTTTGAAAAGTTACCCAGCAGTAGGGCAGCAACCAAAAAGCCAATGAATATAGCCAATCCTGCACCGTTCGGAATCGGGACCTTAGTCAGTTTGCGCACGTCCTCGCGAGGAGTGTCAATATTACCAATTTTAACTGATAATTTTCGTATAAATGGCATAGATACATAAGTGACAAGTGCAGCCAATACTGGCAATATGATTAGTTTTAAGTCAAATATCATAGTATTTATTTTACCACTTTATATTGCGCCCTTGTAGGCTT
>CAZCIE010000086.1:0-330 GCA_964498955.1 uncultured Saccharimonas sp. (SeqCode)
AACATGTATGACTTTTTCACAATGTACGGGGAAGTTGATAAATGGGAGTTTATTGGTAATTTAGTTGACCCATCCGAACAATTAACAAACCCGCTTGATCAATGGGTGGTCAGCAGATTGCACCAATTAATGGAGCAGGTTACAAAATATATGGACGTATATGACATGCCAAATGCCATGAAACCAATCCTGCCGTTTATCGAAGATGCCAGTAACTGGTATGTCCGTCGTTCACGTCGCCGATTCTGGAAATCAGGGGAAACTACCGACAAAAACAATGCATACACGACACTTCATTATGTATTAACTCAGCTAGCAATAACATTGGCT
>CAZCIE010000086.1:340-2247 GCA_964498955.1 uncultured Saccharimonas sp. (SeqCode)
CATTTTTGTCTGAAGAATTATACCAAAAAATGACAGGTGGTGAGAGTGTCCATTTACTAGATTGGCCAGCCGCAGGAAAAGTGAACGAATTAGTCGTTGACGAGATGGAAGTTGTCCGAGAATACGTGAATCTTGGTCTTAGTATGCGTGCCAAACAGCAATTAAAAGTTCGCCAACCGCTAGCCAGTGTGACAGTTGAAAAATTAGGTCAATTTGTCGACTTTGAAGACATATTAACTGAAGAATTAAATGTCAAAAAGGTAATTGTTGGCAAAGAATTTACCTTAGACCTGAAACTGACGCCAGAATTAATCAGCGAAGGTTTGGCGCGTGAAGTAATTCGTCATATTCAGCAAGCTCGAAAAGATGCCGGGCTAAATATTGATGACAGGATAGAGCTTGTGTTGCTAACCGATAATTCTGATTTAAAAAAAGCAATTTTTGATAATAAAAAAGTTATAATTAATGAAGTATTGGCAACAGAACTGTCTGACAATAATGAAAAATTATATAAGACTTCAGTGAAAATAGATAATGCCCAATTAACAATATCGTTGCAAAAAAAGTAATTAAAATTAAAATCGGTTCGCAGACACCTCCACCTTACCCAAGGGCGAAGGGCTGCGAACCGTAAAGCCAGAACGGTAGGTGAAGGAAGTAACACCAACCGACGACCAAGGAAAGTCCTTTATTCAATTACACCACACTATATGAGATTTGGCAATACTTAGTTTATTATATTATCTGTATTTATAATACTTATAGTTTAAATATGTTAAAATCATAATATGGATCAGCAACCAAATAATTTTTCAGTGCCAACAGAACAACAAGTCAGTGCCGAGTATCAGGTTGGTCCTTTGCCACCAGCACCAATCCCAATTGGGATGGATTACAAACCGCCAGAGCTTCCCGTCAAAAAAAAGCATAGATTTTTGAAACCTTTGCTGGTTTGTCTGTTATGTGAATTATTAATTGGGGCAGGGGCTTTTTTGTATTTTTGGCGTGATGGTATGGCAATTGACCAACAAAATGCTGATGCCGAGACTATCCAAGAACTTGAACAACAGGTGACTGATTTGGAGGCTCAGATTATGCAATATGAATCTGGTTCGACGGTCGACCAGCAAACCGATAGCAGTGTTATAACAGATGAAGAGTTCTTGCAAAACATAGACTAGTTGACAAATCATACCGTTTATGCTAGTATTAAATGGTAAGGATGAAAAATAAAAATGACGCAAGTAACAAATCTACAGCTTAAACAAATTGATATCTCGGACGATAATTATTCTTGTGCTCGGTCAGCATCTGATAACATTATACTATGCGAACAGGATGATGATGGCACGTTAGAACAATTTTGGAATCAGGTTGTTGATGATGTCCGCAAAGACCCAACTTGGTTTACTTTTGACAACAAATAAATAAAAAATAATTACTCACCCCATATATAAGCATAACCAATATGCTTGTTTTACGTATTGTCAACTTGATAGCATAGTGGTATATTGAGGTTAATAAATACAAAAAGCGAGGTTTTGTTTAAATCTATTATTTAATAACTTAGTTGTTGCAACAACTAAGCTGCGAGGGGAGTTACAAGGCGATGAGCGTAAATATTAAAGCTTTAATTAAAAAAAGTGGTCTATTAACACTGGCGTACGTATTAGCGCTTGGAAGTGTTAATGTTGTCACTCCGTATTTGTTTACGGAAAAAGTAGGTGCATTGTCTAAAGATATTGCAACATTGATTTCTCCGGAAACTTTGACTACAACATATAAAGAACCTGTAATGATCACAGTTACTGCCGAAGAGGCACGTGACGTTTTAACTCCTGATGTGCCTGGTGCCAGTGGCAAACTAGGTGGTTTGTCTGGATTAATTACGGCAACGATCCCAGTAG
>CAZCIE010000087.1:0-2182 GCA_964498955.1 uncultured Saccharimonas sp. (SeqCode)
AGCTAATCTACCATAAGGCTTTATGTTAATATCTGAAGTACCAAAGATAGCTATATCATTACTATCAGTAGTGCTAGCATAATCCATGCTTATTAGATTTGTTGTACCAGAATAGTCATTTGAATCATTTAAAAATATCACCTGCGTTATTGGTAACTCATAATTGACAGTACCATGGCCTGTTATGACATAATTAAAGCCATAAGTACTTTGTGTAGCAAGATGTCCTGTGGATTTAATAGTCAATGAATGCTCGTTAAGGCTTATCCTATCTTCATCATTAGCATGAGTAACATTTGTAAAAGTTGAGTCCGCACCCAAGGTTATATTAAAATCATCAGTTAATAGTAAACTTTCGGCATTATAATAACCCAAAGCAGGTGGATTAGCAGTCTCAGCTAAAGTAATATCACCAGTTACTGTAAGAAAGTTGAATGGAGCCTCTGTGCCAATCATAATAACACCATCTTCTGATGTAGTATGGCCAGAAACAGTAAGATTATTAATAACTAGATTTGCAATATCAATATCTGTTGAATAGCCTACGACACCTGTTTGATCTACATTCATTACAATATTGTCGCCGTTAACTGGCGCCACACCGCCTTGCCAGTTAGTAGTCTCACTCCATTTACAATTTGGGATCTCTTGAGCACAAGCAGTTCCTATCCATGTTTTTGTAGTAGTTTCGGCATATGCAAATGACCCATTACTTACACTTGAAAGAAAAGCCCCAACAAAACCCATAATCGCTACGGCTATAAATTTAAATTTAATATTTTTATTTTTACCCATTTGTTTGTTTCCTTTTTTTATTTTTATTAACTATGTCTATATTATACTCATGTTTATATTAATAACAATAGTTTATACTATTGTTATTTCAAATTAATATAGCTCTTATTCGACGCACACCGGCGCTTGATGATTCTTCTTTGATGACTTTGAAATTACCTAGTTCACTAGTGTTGACGACATGAGGCCCACCACAGATTTCTAGACTGAATGGGCTGCCATCAGTATTAGATATTTTATAGACTTTGACTTTATCACCGTATTTATCGCTAAATTCTCCGTGTGCACCCATAGATTTTGCTTCATCCAAAGAATATTCGTTCATCGAAACCACTAATTTATTTGCAATTTGTTCGTTTACAATATTTTCGACTTTGCTAAGCTGTTCAGGCGTCATCTTGTCGGCCCAACTAAAGTCTAGCCGCAAGCGTTCAGTGTCAATATTGCAGCCTCGTTGAGCAACGCTTTCATCCAATACAATTTGTAGCGCCTTCATCAGTAAATGTGCCGCCGTATGATATTTGACTTCAATTTCGGAATGTCCCGCCAGGCCGCCTTTGTTGATTCCTTTGGCAGCAGTTTGACTGCGTAGGCGCTGCTCGGCCATTTTAGCATCAAATTCGTCTCGCCAATTGTCAGATAATTTTATATTTTGCTTGAACGCTTCTTCGGTTGATAATTCAACTGGAAAGCCGTATGTGTCATACAAAGTGAATAATTCTGTGCCGGTCAATCCATCACCTGAAAATTTTGCCATTTCGCGTAGACCTTTTTGCAATGTCTGTCTAAAGACTTTTTCTTCCTTGGCTAGAACTGCAGTAATTTCATCAGTTTTTTGCTGAACTTCTGGATATTCATCCGCAAACATATCAGCAACTAAGGGCACGATTTGTTCCAGAAAGTTTTGTTCTATGCCTAAATCTAGCGCAAAACGAATAGAACGACGTAATAGTCGGCGCATGACATATCCTTGCTCTTTGTTGCTTGGTGTTACACCATCAGATGCCAAAAATACTGCACCACGCAAATGGTCAGCAATTACTCGCATGCCTTGTTGGTTACTGTCATAATCTTTGCCGCTAATGCGCTGCAGCGCTTCAATAATTGGCCAAAAAAGACTAATCTTAAAGATATCAGGGCTATCGATTGCGGCTGCCGAGATTCGTTCAAGTCCGCCACCAAAATCAATATTCTTTTTATCAAGTAATGAAAAACTGCTGTCATCATTGCGTTGATAATCCATGAAAACCAAATTCCCAATTTCGACAAATCGTCCGCTATCACTGGCTGGATGTGCCAGGCCATAATCAGTATTATGGTTTTGTTCGCCATAATCATAATAAACTTCGGTATCTGGACCACACGGATCGCCAACTGGCGTAGTTGC
>CAZCIE010000088.1:0-2092 GCA_964498955.1 uncultured Saccharimonas sp. (SeqCode)
CATTATATCGAGGTATGAACTTTTCAGAAGCTTTGCGATATATTTTAGCATTATCAGTTAGCGCAGTACCGGAAGGTTTGTTAGTAGCTATTACAGTGGTGCTAGTCTTAGGTATGCGACGTATGGCAAAAAAGAAAGCTCTTGTCAAAAATCAGGCAGCAATTGAGACAATTGGCATCGTGACGGTAATTGCGACCGATAAAACTGGTACATTAACAAAAAATATGCTAACACTGCAAAAAGTGTGGCAGATCGAAAAATCAGAGATTAGTATTAACAAAGCAATAGCTTATAGCTATTTGCCAGCGATATCAAAATCGCGCGATCCATTAGATACAGCAATGGAAAGTTACATAAGTAAATCAGATAGAATTAATAACAGTGACCTAATATCATCATTGCCTTTTTCTCAACAATTTTCAATGAGCGGAAATATAATAAAAGGTAGTAATGGAAAGATGTTATTTGTCAAAGGCGCCCCTGAAAAAGTACTTGAAAGATGCAATCTAAGTGCGGCCGACAAGGAAGATATCCATAGTCAAATTTTAAGTATGGCAGAATTAGGCCTAAGGGTCTTATCTTTGGCATATGTAAAAATAAATAAAGATATTACGGTATTTGAAGATTTAGAAAAAAATACAAAATTTTCCTTTGTGGGCATTGTTGGGGTGGCGGATGTGATTAGGCCCGAGGCGGTATCTGCGATAAAACGAGCACATTCAGCAGGCATTAAGGTCTGCATGGTGACTGGGGATCATTTTGAAACAGCTTTTCATATCGCAAAACAATTAAGTATTGTTGAAAGTCGTGATGAGGTTTTTGATAGTAGTAAAATGAATGACTATAATGACGAAAAATTATCAGAACTTGTAGCCACCGTAAGGGTTTTTTCAAGAGTTACCCCTGATAATAAGCATAGATTATTAAGTATATTAAAACAAAATGAAATCACAGCGATGACAGGCGACGGAGTAAATGATGTCCCGGCTCTGACAAAAGCTCATGTTGGTGTAGCAATGGGGGCGGGTACAAGTATCGCTAAAGACGCAGGTGATATTATTCTGCTAGATAATAATTTTCGCTCAATTATTGATGCTGTTCATGAAGGTAGGACGATTTATGCCAATATAAAACGAATGGTGGCATATTTGTTATCGACTAATGCTGGGGAGGTTGTAATATCATTAGGAGCATTAATTATTGGTGTGCCAGTGCCACTTGTCGCTGTCCAGATATTGTGGGTTAACCTAGTTACTGATACTTGTATGGTTATACCTCTTGGTTTAGAGCCAGGCGAGAAGCGCAACATACTTCGGCCTCCAGTCAAGCAAAATGGGCCCTTATTTAGTAAATTTATGGTGTCTCGAATATTATTAACTACTTCGGTTATGGCCGCTACAGTATTAGGCCTCTATTTATACTTTTTAAATATAAAAGGGGTGGAGTATGCAAGGACAATTGCTTTTAACGCATTGGTTGTAGTCCAATGGGCGAGCGCGTTTAATAGCAGAAGTGATTATGAGTCTATAATCAAACGAATATTTCGTGTCAGCCCAGTGTTCTATTTAGGCCTGTCGTTAGCAGTCACAAGCCAAATTATTGCATTATCAGGGTTGTTACATTCACCGCTCCGCATCAGTGTTTTGCCGGGGATCCAAGATTTATTAATCACTTCCATATTCGCCTTTCTTGTACCTATTATAGTAATTGAGATTCATAAATGGCTTGGGAGAAGATTTTTTAATAAAGGTAGTAGGAGGGGAAAATGAAAGAAAATAATAAAAATAGAAAATTAATGAATTGGCATAAAATATTTATTATTGCATTTTTAAGCATCTTATTATCGGCAGTATTACCACCAGATAACTTGGCCCACATAGTATCTGCAGCAATAGGTTTTGGGTTAATGGTTTTTGGCTGTTTGGCAGCGGCTAAACAAGGGATTTCTGGCAAAAAGATTAAGGCTGGAGACAAAGATAGCTCTAAGGCATATTTATTGGCAATATTTTTAACTGTAATGATTGCTTTGATATATGGTCACTTCTTTGAATTTTCAATATTTGATAATGATATATTTTTGTGGCTAAAATGG
>CAZCIE010000089.1:0-1999 GCA_964498955.1 uncultured Saccharimonas sp. (SeqCode)
TGATATCGGCACCTTTTCGCTGCAACCTAATATTGCGACCCATCTTGCGATTAAGTGTAATAAAATCGGTAAATGTTTGTAGCATATGGTTTTGGTCAGGATGGTATTCTCGTAATTTTTCGCGGATAGTTCTGAGCGATTCTAAGTAAATATAATAGCTTTCTGGATCTTCACTAAGTTTATTGGTGTTAAAAAAGTATTCATAAAGCGGGCTGGTAAATACAGAACTGCTATCTTTGTCGACTTTACCTACAAGTATGTCTATCATTTGTTCAAGTGGCATATCAGTTGATTGTTTGGCACAATTAATTAACCAATTAAATAAATCTGCGAATACGGTCGATTCTGACATAATATCTAGCCACCTACGACGATTATCATAGGCCTGTACGCTTAACTTCCAAAGTTCAACAGGTTCTATCCCCCACGCTGGATGCGATAATACGATTGGTATTAGCCCGTTAGCGTCGTCATGTCGTCCGTTTTGCAGATAAATGATTAATCGTGATAAATTTTCTAATAATTTTATTATATCTTGATCCAAAACGTTGTCTTGTCGTTCGTAATTAACTAAAATTCCTTGGTTATATAAATATGGCAATAATGCGATTATTTCTTTGTGTTCGCGAGCAATTACAGTTATTTCGGCTGGGTTTTGGCCAGAGTCTATTTTTGAGCGTATATCCGTAGCAATAAATGATCTTTCTTGGCTGATATTGTCAGCTTCAAGCAGGCTTACAATCGCATCATATTTTTTGTTAGCATTTAATTGTTTGTTTATGTCCTTAAACACGTTTTCAAGTCGGTTTTTGCCCAATTTGATAATTTTTCGTGAATGGTCCAAAATTTTAGCATCAGAACGATAATTATCTGTTAATGTGATAATTTTTGTTTGTTTAAAGACATTGCGAAAATCGATAATGTTGCTGATATCGGCGCCCTGGAAGCTGTAAATGGCTTGATCATCGTCACCAACAACCATTATATTTGGAGTGTCACCATGCGCTGGATTGTTTGTCAGGTTTTTTAGTATGCGCA
Organism: uncultured Saccharimonas sp. (SeqCode); assembly: GCA_964498955.1. Lineage (GTDB taxonomy): Bacteria > Patescibacteriota > Saccharimonadia > Saccharimonadales > Saccharimonadaceae > UBA1547. The sequence goes on from CAZCIE010000089.1 coordinate 1,039, forward strand.
TTTGTGCCATGTTGGTATCTTGAAACTCATCAACCATAATGTATTGAAACTTTTCGTGCAGACTAAAGCGAAGCTCGTCCGATTCTTCAATTTTATGCAATACCTGAAGTATCATGTCGTCAAAATCGTACATTTGTGACTTTTCCATTTCTTTGGCATATTTTGCGTATACATTATTCAGCGCATGCAACCTAATTTGGCGCTCATGTGACTTTAGACAGGTATTATTGTCATTATCTTTTTTGGTCCATAGGTTTTTCCATGCGGTAATCGGTTTTGTATCCTTTTCGCCAGCGTCAATAACTGCATTTTCAAGTGAATCAGCAATGATATTTGATAATGGTGTGATATTGTTAAATGATTTTGTAGCTTTAATATTTCGGATTTTTTCTATTGCCTGGCTTGCCGATACAATTGTTGCTTTGCTAATCTTACTGTTAAACACTTCAATTAATATCGGATTAACTTTGGCAATTATCTCATCATTTGTGTCTAGTATTTGCCCCAATTCGCTACTGCTTAAACCGCCAGTTTTTATTTGTGAAATTGCGGTGACTATGTCTTTGATTTGCGTATATTCGCCGTTTTGTTGACTTTTAAGTGGGTCGTTGTGGTCAAGGTCCGAAATAATCTCATTAATAATTTCATAAATATTCAATTCGTCGGCTGGCTTAAATAGTGCCCCATTAAAAAAGTATTGGTTGTTTTGATTGATTACTTCGACGCAAAAGCTATGAAATGTATGAATTGCGACTTTGTAGGCGTCTTTGCCGATAATATCGGTAAGTCTTTCGCGCATTGCCGATGCCCCACTGTCAGTAAATGTCAAACATAGTATATTTTCGGGTAAAGTGTCAGTTTTTTGTAAAATATTTGCGACTCGTACACTTAATAGCTCGGTTTTGCCAGTGCCAGGACCCGCAATAACCATGACCGGTCCATTGATACAATCAACCGCCTG
>CAZCIE010000090.1:0-1996 GCA_964498955.1 uncultured Saccharimonas sp. (SeqCode)
CCGGACCGTCAAACAATAATTTTTCTCCTGGCATATTTGGTTTATCTGGCGCCTGACTAAGATCCAAAAACGATGCAGCCGCTTTTGATTTATAACTCTCGTAATCAGCAGTCGTATATATAATACCTAGATCTTTTGGTTTATTCGCACCCATTAAATCTGACAGACCTGGTACAAAACCGAACCAACCAACAATCATTATTGGCACAACAAAAACAATTAATATGATTATTCCAAAAACAATTAACTTTCGATGTGATTTTTTTGCTTTTGGCTCGACAACTATTTTTGATTCGTTATTTTCTTCATTCATAACTTTATTCTAACACAAAAAATTATTTGCAATTATCAAAACATGTCTGTGCCTATGCAACTAAACTATATTAGAGTAAGCTTAAGATATGGCGAAAGATTTATATCAAATTGATAAATTAAGAGAATATATTGAAACAACCAAGGTCATAAAAATAAATGATCATTTTCGAATACGAATTGGCGACGAATATATTGAAAAATATAAATCTGGCGTATACAAAGATGAAATAGATTGTTTGGTCAGCTACACAGATCAAATATACCAACTAGGACTAAAATACCCGGCAAATGCAAAACCGATTTTTTATACTTATATGGTTCCTGATGATAGATTTGCCGAGATGCTTCATTATCCGGACACAACTCAAAAAGGCGGAGGCAAACCGACAGCATCATATGACATCGATGGTTTCAATTGGGGATATGGCCAAAGCCAGAACTTATTTGAAAAAGCGTATGACAAAAACCCAACAATTGCGCAAATTGTTAATGGCATCCACGAATATGCCCATTTGGTTCATAGCCAATTTTTTATTAAAGATCAGTTAATATCTGAGGGTTTTGCCGAGACACTGCCACTTTATACTATGGATTATGAATCAAAATTTGACGATCATCGAAATGTCCTAAAAAACTTAAAAAGCTATCAAATATATTCACCAAAACAACTACTTGAAATGGAAGGAAAAGGGACATTTTACGGAAAAGCTATTACACCACACAGATCATGCTCCTTCGTATTGTCGTATATTTCGTCATATTTGTTTGTCCGAGGTTGTTTAGAAACAATTGCCGAAAAATACAATCTAGACCGCGATAAAGCCACCCAAAGATTTCTCGAAATAGGCCGGAGCTCTCAAACATCTCATGCATGGTTCATCTATGATTTAGCAGATGTTTTGGGTATCCCAAAGAATGAACTATTAAACACAAACAAGCTGCAACTAAAAGTTTTGGATGAGATTATAAAAAATTAATTAATAAGAATAGCCTCAAAATTAATTGAGGCTATTTTTATGGTGCAGGATATGGAAAAATGTTTTCACTCTATTAGAGATGAATATAATCGATGGAGGTCTATTCTAGAAGAACCGTATCAGAAGTTCAAAGCAATTAGGTGAGTGATGGTATTCACACTCAATATATTACATCTATAATTGAACAATTAGTAAGAATCGTTTAAGGTGGTTAATGATCAATATTCAATTTCACTCGATAATGATAAATGAAACAATAACTATAATAATTATAACATATACGCTTAACCACATGCTTGCTCACAGTAGGGATGTAAGCCAAGCTTGAAGCGAAAAACCTTGAGCTTATATTAAGTTATCTTTTTACAAACTGCTATAATTTCTTAATAGGAGGAGAAAATAATTTAATGGGTATATTTAAAAGAAAAAATACAATATTCTCTAATTGTAAGATTTGCGGAAAAGAAACATCAAAAACAGGAAATTTGACAAATATGGTCATGGCAGGAAATAGAGATCCTGAAATGCAAGATCCGAATAACTTTAATGACAAATATGGAATGATGTGTAGCATACATGCAATGGATGTTACTAAACAAATTGTATCTGAATATAATATACCTGAGGAAGAATATCAGACGGCTTTTGAAAAAGCAAAAGATTTTGTTCTGAGTGGACATTAAATATATATTTAAAACGAATTA
>CAZCIE010000091.1:0-1986 GCA_964498955.1 uncultured Saccharimonas sp. (SeqCode)
ACTGCCGACCTCATCAATGCGAATGATGCGCTCTACCAACTGAGCTAATGCCCCATTTGCACTATTATATCAGATTATTTACCGTCATTGACCCATGGCACTTTTCGAAAAGTCTTTCGAAAACCTTGCACAATATCATTAAAGTTTTGGTATTGATAAAACTTGTGTGCAACGCTTCTGGTTTGCGATGATACTAGCCATAAACTTTCCAGATTGCGCTCCCTACAAATCTCAAACAACTTTTGGACCAATTGAGTGCCAACTTTTCGACGACGATATTGCTTTTTAACTAACAAATAATCCATGACCATAAAGTCCATACAATCAAAAGCTTCAGCATTGTTAACATTGGCCTGGACTGTACCAATAATACCACCTCGGTGCTCGGCGACTAACAAATAATATCTGTCACTATCAATGTATTTTTCGTAATGATCACGCATAGATTTAATCGAATTATGCTCACCCGTCCAACCCTGAGATGAATATAGCTTCATAAGTTCTGGAATATCATTTAATGTTGCCTTACGAACATTACAATATAATGGTTCATTAGATATTATCTTTTTTTCACTGCCAACTAAATTTGACTTAGATATTTTTAATTCTTCACAAAAATAAGAGATTACATTGTCATACCAAATTTCTAGACGTTTTTTGGCAGCCTCTTTTGTGAACCAGCCATATTCACTTGTGACCATCGCGTTGCCGCCGTACTGCTCTGATTCTGCCTGAGGATCCTCTAGTGCATAGCCGAATATTTTTTCCTGATCAATTAGTTCCCTCAACAGACTTGCATTATATAGCTTATCTCCGGTGCAGCTAATAAATATACTGTGCTTTTTCATCGATTTTAATAAACTGTCAGAAATAATATTTTTAGTTGCGTCATTAATTGATAATGTCAAAAATATAATATCGCTGTCTTTAAATATATCCTCTAATTCCATACGATCAAAATTAACCTGTTTTATGGATTTATCCCAATATCTAACATTCATGCCTATGCCATAACAGATGTCAGCAACTTTTTGGCCAATATTGCCCAGTCCGATAATACCAACCGACTTATCCTTAACTTGAATTTGTAGATACTTTTCAGAAAAGTCCTGTTTGTTATTGTTTTTGATTTGCATTGGAAGTTTTTTGGCACAAGCAAACATATAAAATATCATATACTCGGCAACACTATCGGTAGCATAGCGTGGGATATTAATAACTTTGGTGCCTTTTTTGGCACACATATCTTGATTGATGTAACTTTGGTCGGTCGTGCCCAAAAAAACAGCTTTGATGTTTTTTACATTTTCAATTATTGAATCAGGAAAAGACCAGCCCGCAAAATCAGGGTCGTATATTATCACCTTTGGTTTTTTATCTTTTTTTAATTGTTTTAGGTTTTTATCATTGTCTGTATATAAAAAATTAACCCTTGCAACTTTCTCAATCTTGTTCAGTTTTGATTTAGAAAATATTCCCTTTGGGGCAATAAAATACGCATTCATTGTTTTATCATAACAAAAGTCCGCCCTATTATCTAGAAGCGAACTTTTTTGCTGTTGCGCGCCCACCCAGGGCACTTTTTGTTTTAAAATTTTTTTATTTTCGCGCAAAGGTTACCCTGTTGCGCACCAGCTCACCATTATTTTATCTCATTATTAACGTTTATGCTAGTATTTTTAGTCAAAGTGTGATTAAATAATAACGTTCAGAAAGCACAGTCGCATGGAAGCAAAAGGATAGCGCTTACCCTTACAGCCGTAAGACATTAGGTAAACTCTCTTCTTCGCATAAATCGCTGATAGCGGTCGATCTGACGATAATTTATATCAGATAAGAAGAAAAGAGTTTAATTAATTTTTATGGCAACACAAAATCTATTCATCGGTAGCCTTGCTTATGCAACTACAGATGACACTCTAAAAGCTTTTTTTGAGCAAATTGGTGAAGTTTCTAGCGCCCGAGTTATTACTGACCGCGATAGCG
>CAZCIE010000092.1:0-1959 GCA_964498955.1 uncultured Saccharimonas sp. (SeqCode)
ACAGGACGTCGTTACGCCCATGTTGGTGATACGATTATCGCATCTGTTAAACAAGCTTCCCCAACTGGTTTAGTTAAACGTAAATCTGTCGTTAAAGCAGTAGTCGTGCGAACTCGTGATCAACTGCAGCGAAAAGATGGCTCGACTATTCAATTTGATGATAATGCAGCTGTAATTATTGGTGATGATAAATTACCAAGAGGTACGCGTGTTTTTGGACCAGTCCCTCGCGAACTTCGTGATATGGGCTATGCCAAGATTATTAGCTTAGCTCCGGAGGTCCTATAATATGTCAAAAATAAAGAAAATTATTAAGGGCGACATTGTAAAGCTATTAAGTGGTGCAAATAAAGGTACTACTGGTAAGGTCTTGCAAGTTTTGGCCAAACAACAGGCAGTTTTGGTTGAGGGGATTGGAAATATTCATCGAAATGTCAAAGCTTCTGCCGGCAACCCTCGCGGTGGCCACAAAGATATTCATGTTCCGACACCAATTCACAAGATTGCATTAGTGACCGATGAAAAGACTGGCAAAACTAGTCGAGTTGGATTAATAAAGAATGCTGACGGCAAAAAGACACGTGTTGCTCGTCAGAATAATAATAAGGAGATAAAGTAATGGTTAAAACAACTGTTATCAGTACAAAAACTCCTCGCCTGAAAGCCTTGTATAGCAGTATGATTGTCAAGGAACTACAAGCCGAATTAAAATTGGGTAATGTGCACCAAGTGCCAAAACTCGAAAAAATTGTAGTAAGCGTAGGAACTGGTAAAAACAAAGAGGACAAGCATTATTATGAAGTAGTTCATAATACATTGGTCCGAATTACTGGACAAGCTACGATTGATAGGATGGCAAAAAAGTCTATCGCAACTTTCAAAATTCGTGCCGGCTTAAATCGTGTAGGGATCTGTGTAACTCTTCGCGGTAACCGAATGTACGAATTTTTGGATAGATTTATTAATGTTTCATTGCCACGAACACGTGATTTTCACGGCGTTAACCCAAAATCTTTTGACAAATCCGGCAACTTTAACTTAGGGATCGTAGAGCAGTCAATTTTTCCAGAACTAACATTTGAAGAAACTCAAACTGCCCATGGATTGCAAATTACATTTGTTATATCTGGCGGTAATGCCGTTTATAGCCGTTCATTGTTAGAAAAGTTCGGAATGCCTTTTGAAAAAGACGGAGGAAAGAAATAATGGCAAAAAAATCAGCAGTCGCAAGAGATGAAAAGCGCAAAAAGATGATACTAAAGTATGCTGCAAAGCGAGCAGAACTAAAAGAAGTAGGTGACCAAGAAGGCTTGGCAAAATTACCTCGAAATAGTTCTCCAACTAGATGGAAAAATCGTGATATGCTTCACGGTCGACCACGCGGATACATGCGCAGATTTGGACTAAGTCGTATTAACTTCCGAGATAAAGCGTCTAAAGGCGAAATTCCCGGTGTAACAAAGAGTAGTTGGTAGGAAAGGAATAAATATATGTCATTACAATCTACAGACCCAATCGCTGACCTACTTACTCGCATTCGAAACGCTTGTATGGTAGGTATTAACGAAATACGTGTACCTGCAAGTAAGTTAAAGGTAACGGTAGCAAAAGAGCTTAAAAAAGCAAAATATTTGTCGGATGTTAAACTAGAAAGTGCGAAGCCTCGAGATATGTTGATAATTACTATTAATCAACCGGGCGAGAATGCAACTATTACAGAGATAACAAGAGTATCAAAGCCAGGACGACGCGTTTATGTTGGTGCTGATAAAATTCCAAAAATCAAGAATGGTCGCGGAATGGTGTTGGTTAGCACAAGTAAGGGCGTTTTGCCAGGTCACCAGGCAACCAAGCTACGACTTGGTGGCGAAATATTATTAAAGGTTTATTAAAAAAGGATAAAATATGAGTCGAATCGGAAAACTACCAATTGATATACCTGCAGGTGTGACAATTACG
>CAZCIE010000093.1:0-1901 GCA_964498955.1 uncultured Saccharimonas sp. (SeqCode)
TTACCCACAGACGAATCTAACCTACTGAAAGCTGAAAACAGCCCAATTAATACCAGCGGGCTATGTCCATTTGCAGTATCTGCAACAACGACAAGTCTAGATATAAAAACCGCTATTCCTGATGCTTTCACGCTTGTTAACACCAATAAATACCATTTTATTGTTCAGCCTTTTGACAAATCTGGTTTATTGTCAGTACCTGGAGAATCAGGGTTAACCAAATCAAGCTTTGTGTATGAAAACACACCTCCAGCGTCAACCTCACCTTTTAGCGGACCATCTGGCATAACAAACTCTCGCGCAGTTACTTTCAATTGGACAGTGAACCCTTCCCTTGAGTGGGGAATAGAAGATTCGTTACCAGGGCTGGCAGGCATAAAATACTGCTCGATAGACCCTTTGGCTGGTGAAGATCCTGAAACGTATTGCAATGACCCAGAGCATTGGTTTGGGCCAGACGCCGAAGAAGGTGGCATATATAATCTAGATGATGTATCAGACGTTAGCCAGGGCAACACCAGTTTTTCAACCAGCGTAAAAGACCTTCATATAAACAACAATGGAATTAACGCAATAATGGTAGGCATATTTGATAAATCAGGTAATTTTACAATCGCAACAGATGTTTTTGACACAAATTTATTTTTAGTAACAATATCCCAATTGTCGCCAACAAAGCCAATCAATCTAGCCGTCAGCCCTACCGGAATTTCAACAACTAACCAGTTTAGCTTTAGCTGGCAACCACCACAAGAATTTGTTGGTGACGTAAAAAATATTGACTATTGTTATACCATCAACGAAAAAATATCAGCGGATGGCAAAAATTGCAAATGGACTGGCAAGGGCATTACGCAACTTGCCGCCGGGCCATATGCTACAAAGCAAAATGAAAACATATTGTATCTGATGGCCAAAAACGAAGCCGGCAACTACGACACTTCAAAGTATGCCAGCGTAACGTTTATTACTGATACATCTGCTCCTGGGTCACCCGAAAACCTTGAAATCATTGACGCCTCAACGCGCGCAACAAGCGCCTGGAAGCTAGCATTAACTTGGAGTCCACCTTTGATAAACTTACCTGGTACGAATGCAATTGACTCTTATCGGGTGCTGCGTTCAACAGATGGAATCAATTTTGATAGTATTGATAGTCCAACTGGCCGAACATCTGCGGCTAACCTAAGTTTTATAGACTCAGGATTATCGCAACAAACTTATTATTATAAAGTTGTTGCTTGTGATAACGCTAATGAATGTAGCGTAGCAAGCGATATTGTCAACAAATACCCAACCGGCAAATACACCGAGCCAGCCAAACTAACCTCTGACACCGATCAACCAAAAGAAAAGGATTTAAGCACCAAGAAAATCACATTATTCTGGTTTACGGACCGCGAAAGCGACAGCAAAATATCATTTGGTACATCGTCAAAGCATTATCTCCCCGAAGAGATTGGCAATTCTATTCAAACATCTAACCACTCTGTGACACTGCATAATCTGCAGCCAGGAACTAAATACTATTATGTCGCAAAATGGACCGACCAAGATGGCAATACAGGCGTAAGCTCAGAAAAAACATTTACTACTCTGCCCGCTCCTTCAATATCTGAGGTCAATGTTGATCGCATATCTATCGCTGGTGGGTCAGTTGACTTTACAGTAGAAAATGCAAGTAAAGTTAATATATACTTCGGCAAGTCTGAGTTATTCGGTGGTGCAATGTCAATCAACACATCATCATCAAAAAGCATGTATTCATTTGGTCTAACGGGCCTTGATGATGGCACAAAGTATTATTATAAATTAAATGGTTTTGATAGCGACGGCAACGAATACCCAGGCAACGTCTATTCATTCACTACTCTTGCTCGCCCAAAGATATCCAACCTTCG
>CAZCIE010000094.1:0-1888 GCA_964498955.1 uncultured Saccharimonas sp. (SeqCode)
TTAACCGAATCGAAACAGATGTCCGACAAAGCGGTGCGGTGCTGACAGAAAATAATTTTTCCCCCAACGCACCGCAAGGCTTAAATAATGATACAGAAAAGTTTCTAACAAACACATCGACTTTGGTACTTAATACCTACTCAACCGACAAAAACCCAACCACCGCGGACCGAAAGATTATTTATAAAACATCAGACTCATCACCATTAATGATGAATACCGTATATTTTGTCAAAGACAATACTTTGTGGCGAAGAGTTATTGCCCAAGCAGACTACGACACAATGGCACCTACAAAGCCCTGGCAACAGCCCAGCTGCAGCCCTGATACTAGCGGTAACTATTGCTTAGCCAAAGACATCAGGCTAGTTGATGGGATAGAGTCAAGTGGTTTTGATGTAAAACTATATGATCCAACGGATCACACTAATTCAATAACAGACCCATCAACTGTAGCTGGGAGTATTGAAGTCGTTATTACTATCACCGCCAAAGGTAGCGTCGCTGGCCGAAAATTCACCGAATCTGGCACAATCCGCGCCATCAGCCCAAATAATAATGCTTCGTCTTAGGCAAAAAAGTAGATTGTAGATAGTAGGTAGTATATAGTAGAAATCTCAAGAATAACTTTAAAAGACGCTTTGAATCGACAAAGTTATTTAGACCTTGATTTTTCATAAAATCTGTGATAGAATGAAAATATAAAGACGAGAAGTGCCCCAAACGGTTAATTGCCTAAGGAAGCTTCTCTTTTTTGTTAGCTAATCTTCCGCTTAATATCTTTGTCATCTAAATACGCAAAATTTGTGCTTGATAAAGACTTATACAGTGACGATCGATATTTTCGATTGGGAAATAATAATTTTTCAAACTTCTTTTGCTCAATTAAAAAATCAACTAGCATCTTATAATCTCCATCTCCGGTAACAAGAACCACTTTATGGAACTTCTCTTTCAAATACACACGTTTCATTATCGAAAAAATTATATCAGAATCAACATTGCCTTTTTTCTGACTTAGCATCGTACTGTTGTATTCTCGAAATATTAAAATAAACCCAGCTGATTGAATTTTTTCATACAATTTCTCATAATCTTGGCCATCTTTGACATAGCCAAGGTAATAGTATGCTTTTTCAACATTATATTTTTGCAATAAATATATACGAAATTTTGCTAGATTAATTCCCCAAGGAGAATCTTTTTTATCAAGACGAGCAGTACCAAGAAATAGATTTTGACCATCAATGTATGCTAGATTTGTATGCTTAACCATAATAATTATCCTATCATTATTTTAGATTGCTAGATATATTAACAATAGATTCTACCTCAATTAACACCTAAAAAACAACTCTCTTGTGCTCCCGCTTATTTTTTATGCCATCTCTATTTTTTAGCGTTGCAATTTGCGATTCCTACTATATACTACCTACGACCTACTATCTACTAAATTTCCACTAGACATCCTCAAACCGCTTGTGTTAAAATCAATCCTGTAGTACATTATTAACATAATTAAAAATTAGGGGGCAAAAACAGTAATGAAAAAATCAATCAATAATAAAGCAAAAGGCTTCACAATCGTAGAGCTTTTGGTAGTAATTGTCGTCATCGGCATTTTGGCTGCGATATCAATCGTTTCATATAGCGGTGTAGCGGATAAAGCAAAAAATGTTCAAGCCTTAACAGTCGCATCCGACATAAAATCAGGTGTTGAATTTGCTGCTAGTGAAAATAACGGAAATTATAATGTAACTCTTAGCAAGGTTCAAGAGTTCGTAAAGCTACCAACAGAATCTGCATTATTATCAAACACCGTGCCAGTAGCGCCAGCCGGGACACCCCTAAAACATAATTTTGCTATCAAAATTTGTTTAAGTACCGG
>CAZCIE010000095.1:0-1872 GCA_964498955.1 uncultured Saccharimonas sp. (SeqCode)
GGGCTGATACATTTCAGCAAGATTATACCGATAATTGGCCCTGATTTAGACCTGGTGATATGCAAATGTATTGCTATCGGCATAGCTTTGATATGGAACTATTTTATGTACCGCAGCTTTGTGTTTAACGGCAAGAACCAAGAGTAGATGGTAGGTCGTAGTTAGTAGGTAGTAGAAATTGCTAAGAGCAAATAATAATTAGAAATCGCGATAAACTTCGCGACGATGGTCAACTGCAATGATAAGAACAACTAAAATATCATTCTCTATCTGATAGATTACTCTATAGTCACAGTGCCTAATTCGATAATAATCATCAGAACCTCGGAGTTTTATGGAACCATTTGGCATTGGGTTTTTACATAATTTTTCGATTTTCTTGATTATTTGAATTCTGATATTTTTTTGTAGCTTTAATAACTCTTTTTGTGCCGATTTGACATATTGAATACGATACATCAGGCTAAATTAGGCCTTCACGCTTGAATTTGTCAGCGACAGCATCATATGAGTATCTAGGCTCGTTAACACGAGAATTTGCAATTTCGATATCTTGTAAATCCTCTAGAACCTGGTATTTAACAGCGTCTTCGATAATCTTCGAGACACTTTCGTCAGATTCAGCAGCTCTAATCTTTAAAGCTCTGAAAACCGTATCATTCATTGTAATTGTTGTTCGCATAATATTTCTCCTTACATGCATAATAGCATACTTGCATCAAAACATCAATATGTATTCAAGTAGTAGTTGGTAGGTGGTAGTTAGTAGGTGGTAGAAATCTCAAGCGTAAACAAAAGAAGCGGCAAATATTATACTACCTACGATATACTACCTACTAACTACTATTTTGACTCTTTGGCTTTTTTAGCTTTTTTTGCCGCTTTTGGCTTTTCGACTATTTCCTCTTCTTCGGGCTCGTCAATCGCACTTTCGTCCTTGGCAATTGTAATTTTACGGTCATAGCCTTCGCCTTCGGAATATGTTTTGATTCCGCCATATTCGCTGGCAACCTGATGCACAATTCGCCTATCAGCCGGGTTCATGCCCAAAGTCTTCGATACACCGGTACGTTGAACCTCTAACACCCATTCTTTGGCTTGTTCAGCAACACGATTAGCTCGCTGGCGCTTATAATCAGCAATATCAATGTTCACTCTGGTTAATTCGCCTTCTTTGTTGCGCAAAACGGTCGATACAATGTACTGCAAGCTGCGTAAAGTCTCGGCGTTTCGGCCAATTAGTAAACTATTCATCTCGTTTGACGGCACCGACAGTTCAATTACATCGTCTTCGCAGGTAGACGAAACCGCCAGGTTTGCTCCAAAAAACGACAGAATATCCTCGAGGTATTTCTGCGCAAATTGTATTGATTCTTCTTTGTCCATATATATCTCCTTTTACTTACTTCTCCGTGGTGTGTCCTTGGCGGTTATGCGAACAATGGTTGCCTCTTGCGATAATTTAGCGCGTGCCTTGGCGGTAGCTTTTTTGCCCGACTTTGCTTGCCCAGCAGCTGGAATGTCATCGGCAATCTCGATCATCTCTTCGGCGTCACCTTTCAATATATGATGTTGCTGAACAACGGCCACCAAGTTTGACACCGTATAATACAAAGCGACTGCTCCATACATCTTTATCATAATGAAAAACATCATAATTGGCATAAACTTTGTCATTTTGCCCATAACTGCAGCATTCATTTCGGCTTGGTCAGCTTGCTTGCCATCAGCTGTTGCGCTTAAAATGTCTCGCAGCTTTTTGGTAGATTTTTGCTGTGGCATCATCTGTTTAGACATAATGTATTGGGTCACGGCTGCACCAACTGCTAGCAGTAACAAAAATACATCTTGTAAGCCTGGTTTTGAAAAGTT
>CAZCIE010000096.1:0-1829 GCA_964498955.1 uncultured Saccharimonas sp. (SeqCode)
GTCACAGATAATTTGCTTTGCAAATTTCCGCGACCCCGCCTCAGTCGGTGACGTTCGTCATCCGGCTTCCGGCCTTGCGCACTGCAGACTTGCAGTGCTCGCCCCCGAATGTTCACTCGGGGCTTCGAATCACTCCAGACCGGGCACGAAAAACGACCTGCAAAAAGCAGGTCGATTTCCGTGGCTGGGATGGAGGGATTCGAACCCCCGAATGTCGGCACCAAAAGCCGATGCCTTACCACTTGGCGACATCCCATTATATTAGTTATGTTAAATCTACAATCTTATACCGTTAGAACTTTTGGCTATAGATTATTATACCAAAAGCCGATGCCTTGTCACGATAAAATTACCTCGTAATTTTTCTCGACCCCGCCTCAGTCGGTGACGTTCGTCATCCGGCTTTCGGCCCTGCAAACTGCCACTAGCAGTTTTCACACTTGGCGACATCCCAATGCTAATACATTTTACAACACATGCATCTTATTGTATAGAGAAAACAACTAATAATTGCCACGTCATCCGACATGGCCGTATCGGATGATACGGTACATCAATCGAGGCGATATCTCAAGAGATAGAATTATTTTTTGACTGATACAAAGTATGATCGAATTTCGAACAAGAAGTATGCGCCAATAGCTGCGCCGACCGCTCCACTCAAAAGACTAGTGATAAAGTTCATAGCATTAAAGTATATGAGAGCGCTTAACACAACTGAAACGCAATTGATCAATAATGCGATAAACAACAAGTCCCAGCCCTTTTTCTTTAGAGCCTTCAATGGGCTAATAGCTAACGCCATTACAACTACACTTGCAGCCATCGATGCCAATGACACAATTGACGAAATCGCAATTAGACCGCTAAATGTTGATACTCCAAAAATTGTTGATGTGATACCCAGCGCCAGACCTAATGTACCCAGTAGAGCAATTCCACTAAAGGCCAAGATAACAACGCCAATTAATTCTAGCCACCAAATATTGATAGCAATCCACTTTTGAGCGTTTGCTGGCAAATGTGGCAATGGCTTAAGCCAGCCCTCGATCATATTTTCTAGTTTTTTAATCGATTCCATAGACCCTATCCCCCTTATTTATTAACTTCATCATACATACAAATAATTAGTTTATCAACTATTATTTACGTTTTTTACCGTTCTGCAAAGGCCACAGTCCCCAACTGACCCAAACAGCCAAGATACATAAGGCCACACAAAATGGAACGGCCCACCAACCAGGAATAAGTTGAATCTTTGTCCCTAATAGTCCAAAATTTGTTGCTGAATTGGCAGCCATATTAATCCAAAGTGAGATTTTTAACCATCCAAACACCGCAAACCACCCCAGAACCATGCTCACTATCCTAAATAGCTTGCTTAGCCTCATACCAAGCAAAAATGGCAAGGCAAACACCTCAAAAACAACAATCATAGCTGCAGCTATCCGCGAGACTGCCTCTCCGCCCAAAAAATTAAATGCCCCAAAAAGTTCTATAAACTTATCAAATTCAAACAATTGCCCAACCGCGAAAATTATTAATAAGCCTGCGAATAAATAAGCGGCTAGACCTGATTCGACAGTTTTGGGTTTGTCAGCTAGTGTTGTTTTTGTAAAAATACTCATGTAAATATTCTACTCTATTCTTATTGCCCTGTCATCCGACAGGGCCCTATCGGATGATAGGGTAAACTTTTCTGTAATTTCACACAAATGTTGTTATTTTTGCAATTATGCTTGTGCTTTTATGAAAAGTTAACTACAGTGTTAATAAGCGAAAGTTACAAAATAAACACACCAAAAATAAATATTGTAGCCGCTCGCTAT
>CAZCIE010000097.1:0-1817 GCA_964498955.1 uncultured Saccharimonas sp. (SeqCode)
TATCATTAATCTATGAAAAGAATAACCATTTTCGCAATCTCAATATTATTGGCCAGCACAATTATCGTCGGGACGGTTAGTACAAAATCCTCTGCGATGCTGTCGCCAGAGGTGTATGAAAAGCAAAGGGCCGAAGCCAACGCTCATGTTATTGGAAAAATCATCTCTTACGAAATCGAGGATCGCGAAGATGAGACAAAATTTTACACTGGAACAATCCGATATAACGTCGAGGTAACCGAAACGATAAAAGGTGGCGTAAAACCAGGTGCGGTTATAACACTATCTAAATCGTGCTTGATTTTCATCGGTTCAGACAGCGATAGCGAACCAGAATTACAAAATACTGAAGACGGAGCGGATTGTTTATCGACACCAATTAGTGTTGGTGAGTCGCAAGAAATCTATATGAACGAAATATTCGAATTAGACCAGGTTGTATGCGTACAAGGCCCATGCCCTCCTATCAAGAAACAAACGTATGTCCAAGCACTTCGTTTCGGCCCAAAAGTTGAACACATTGATTTTACAAATGCTGACGAAGACTACGTTGACCAATCGACGCAATATATGATTATCGCAGCCGTAATTGGAATAATTGTCATTGGCGTTACTATTCCAATCATTTTAGCCTTCCGTAAAAATACCAAATTGAACAAGAAAAGATGATTCAACAGCAATATTTGTGATAATCTAGATATATGAACAAAGATAAACCGCAAAAATTAACCAGTTACAAAAACAAAATTACTGGATTTATTATATTCTTTTCAATACTCAGTTTGATTACTTTCTTATTTACATACAGCCTGTTACATATAGATATGGGCACAAATACATCATCAGGCACATACATCGACGGCACAGATTTTTCGCCAATTGTAAACATTTTTGCATTCGGATTTGAAAGTATCATTACGCTGGTTTTTGGCGCATTTAGTTTTGTAATTAATACAGTTATCATCTTGATCGCGACTCTGATTTTTCAATCTAAATATTTTAAAACAATGTGCGTTGAACAGACCAAATTAAAGCAAACTGTCAAGACTATCATCCTTGGCGCCTCGTCCGCGGGCCTATTAATCAACATCGCCCTAGGTATTAACACTGCCGGCGCCGTGATTTTTGCATTGATAATCTATACCCCACTGCTTGCGATTGTTTATCCAATTGTTATATCAAAATTTGAAGATAGCAAAATAAAAAATTAATTACAAATTAGCAACCTTCATTAACGCCCGTTGCAGCAATAACCATGGTTCGGCACGGGATATCTTCATATCATCATCAAATTCGGCAAAAATGTTCACAATTTTGGCGATTTTGCCCTTGCCAAGCCGCTTTGATAATTGGGTCATTTTTTGGACAACAAACGGATGAATCGCAAAATCTTTGGCTGGTTTATCATCTGGGCCAGCTGCCGAAATAGCCGCCAGTTGAAAAACTTGACTAGATAGCAGCGCCGATAAACGAAAAACGTCTTCGGTGCTCTGCAATATGTTCAACATGGCCTGCAGTTCATTTGTATCACCGTTTACAGCCGTTTCAAACAAATTAAAGACATTTTCAACCGGGTTGGCGTCAATTATGTTCTTGATACTTTCGACTGTAATCTCATCTGTTAAAGCCAGCTTTTGCAGCGCATAAAACAACTGCCATTGGTCGTATCCGACGCGATTTACAATTGTCTGGATACATTTTGTATTCAGCGTCAATTTCATGTTTTTTGCCTCATTTGCGACCCACTTTTCGGCCAAGTATCCGTCGCGATCAGTCCAAGCTTTGAATTCGTTGATTTTGGCTGATTTTTGCAGAGC
>CAZCIE010000098.1:0-247 GCA_964498955.1 uncultured Saccharimonas sp. (SeqCode)
AGCATACAAAACAAATTTACGGCATTCTTCTGTGCCGGTGCACAATTGATCTGCTATGCCAGTAGAGTCGTTTATGCTAAGTGGCTGATACATATAGTCATTTTTTGTGGGTTGTTGTGCTGCCGGTGGGTTGTTGGGGTCTTGGGCAGTCATCAAAGCGCTAGTCCCACGAATATCAGGAGCCCAGGTTGATTTTGGGTCCATGTCTTTGAAATCTTTTTCGGGGTCGTTTCTGAGAGTATCAGCA
>CAZCIE010000098.1:257-1787 GCA_964498955.1 uncultured Saccharimonas sp. (SeqCode)
GAGTATTGATACCGGTAGCATTAGAAACTTCATCGGTCGTTGGATACTGTCCCTTTGCCCGGTAATAAATCTCTAGGTGCATCGCAATAGTTTCTATATCGGCTTTGCGCTCGGCGTCACGTGCCTTGGACTGAGACCCCATAATCTGGACTGTTCCGAGCGTCATTAAAATACCCATAATTGTAATCACGACTACAAGTTCAACAATAGTAAACCCCTTCGACAGGCTCAGGACTTTCAGCCTAATTTTATGATAACTCATGATATAAGCATAAGGTTTTAGTGCCAAAATCGCAAGTTTGTAGGTCGTAGTTAGTAGGTAGTAGGTAGTAGAATCTCAAATCTCGAGAGCCTGAGATTCTACCATCTACCATATACCAACTACCACCTACCATTTGCAGCTTCACTCTATCTCTAACGGCTCTTGTTGCAGTTGAATATGAAAAATGCCCATGACAATTCCGGTAATCTCGTTTCGGGCGGCGACCAGGTTATTGTACGAATTGGCCGATTCGTTTATCAAGATAAGGGCGTTCTTGTCATAAACGCGCATTCCGTGAAAGATTTTGCCTTTTAGCCCAGCTTTATCGAGCAAATACCCAGCCGGAATTTTGTATTTACCATCACCCATTGCAAAAAGTGGTATTTTTGGGTCAATTGCACGCAAATCATCCAGCTGCCAGGTTTCGACAATGGCGTTTTTGAAAAACGAACCACTGCAAGGGAACTGCTTTGGATCAGGTATTTTGGATTTTCGGATTGTTAGTACGGCGTCACGGATTACTGATGGACCGTATGTTTTTACACCCATCTCGTCAAGGTATTTTTGCAGTGAGTCATAAAATGGCGGTTCGGTTGGTTTTTTTGACAGTTTCAAAGTAATAGATGTAATTACGTAGCGGCCAGTTGATACACCGCGAAAAATGCTGTGGCGATACGAAAATCCGCAATCATCATTTGATAGAGTTACAGATTTATCGTTAGTAATATCATAAGCTTCGACCGAAACCAGGGTGTCAGCGATTTCTTGACCATATGCGCCAACATTTTGAACGGGCGTTGCGCCAGCTGTGCCAGGGATGCCAGACATGGCTTCGATGCCACTAAGTTTTAACTCGACAGTCCGCTTAACGACTTCGTCCCAGTTTTCGCCACCACCAATTTTAATAGATATTGTGTCGTTGTCATCCGCAATCACTTCAAAACCAGGAATGCGAACACGAAGAATAACACCGTTATAGCCGTCGTCATGTCCAATTAAATTGCTGCCATCACCAATTACGAATATCGGCAGGTTTTTTGATTTGGCTTCACGGCAAATCGTCGCAACGTCTGCTACTGCACGCGCCTCGGCCATATATTTAGCTGGCCCACCAAGTTTCATAGTAGTAAAATTTTTTAGTGGGATGTTTTTGTGTATTTCCATATATTAATTATAGCAGTAGGTAGTAGATTGTAGGTAGTATATGGTATAATTACTTTTAACACGCACCCGTAGCTCAGTGGATTAGAGTACTTGACTTCGAATCA
>CAZCIE010000099.1:0-1675 GCA_964498955.1 uncultured Saccharimonas sp. (SeqCode)
TCATAATCAAAATACCACCATATTTCAGGTGGAATTTTGTTAGATAAGTCTACTTGGTCGAATCAATTATTTATAAAATTAAGCAAGTTCTACTGTGGCGCCGGCTTCTTCTAGAAGTTTTTTAGCGTTTTCAGCTTCCTCGCGGGTTGCTTTTTCTTTGACAACTGATGGTGCGCTATCGATGATAGCTTTTGCTTCACCCAAGCCTAAGCCTGTGATTTCTTTTACTGCTTTGATGGCAGCTACTTTTTGGTCACCAGCGTCTTTTAGTTTAATAGTGAATTCAGATTTTTCATCTGCAGCAGCTGCGGGTGCGCCAGCGTCAGACGCAGGTGCAGCAACGGCAACAGGGGCAGCGGCGCTTACGCCCCACTCACCTTCTAGGTGTTTTACGATTTGGCTCAGCTCTAGGGCTGAGAGTTTATTTAGCTCGTCAACGATTTTGACTTGAGCAGCGGATAGCTTGATTTCTATATCAGCCATGGTATTAATTCTCCTTTATTTATTATTTATTGATTACAAAATTAGATTTGTTCAGCATGCTGAGCAAGCACTTGTGTGAATCCTTGCTGTGCGCCGTTGGCGACAAACAGGAATCTGCAAAGTGGGGCTGCAAGTACGCTTACCAATTGACCACGAAGTTGATCCTTGGTCGGAAGTGCAGCTAACGCATTTACTGTTGCAGTGTCAAGAGTAGTACCTGTATCGTCAAACCCAACGACCAGTTTTAAGTCTGGGTGAGATTTGGCAAATTTTGCGACTACTTGTGCCGGAGCAACTTCGTCACTGCTACTAAAAGCATAGACAAGTTGGCCGGTTAACAACTGGGTGTCAGCGTTTTTAAACTTGTCGTTTGCTGTTAATGTAACGCGGACAAGGCGGTTTTTGGCAACCTTTACTACGACGTCATTTTCTCGAGCAGCGGAACGAAGTTGTTGCATATCGGCAACTGTCAGGTTGGTATAGGCAGCGCCTACAATTCCCTTTGAGCTTGCAAATAATTCAGCTAATTCTGCAACCAAAGTGGTCTTTTTATCGCGAGTTATTGCCATAAAAATTTCTCCTTTAGTTGTTAGTATTATTCGACCAAATTGTAAACGTTCTAGACATTCTCTGGGCAGCGAAGCAAGAAAACAAAAAGTCTTTGGACTTCGCACTGCCAAAGACTTGAATTCGCTGTACAGCGAACGAAAATATATATCCTCGGTAGCGGATTAAGTGCATTGCACGGCTACTGTCTTTGGTTATGTCTGACGCGTAGTATACCAAATACACTAGTAATATGTCAACCATCAGAGTAATTTTGTCAATAATTATTTGATATGTTAATATTAGATTAATAATAATAAGCATAAGGAATATATTTTATGTCAAAAAAAGTTTTTAATGAAAAAAAGTATCAAAAAACAAGGAAAATATTAAATATTATCGGGATATCGTGGATTGTAGGTGTAATAATCATCAGCGTTACACTGACATGTTTTGGAGCATATAACGCAAACAAAGCTAAAAAAGCACTAACTGATGCTGCAAATGCCGCTGCTGAGACAGCTTTATCGTTGCCTGTTGTAACTCCCACTGATACAAGCATTGATATATCAGAGCAACCTTACGACTTATCTAGCTATACTGGCCCAAAAACACAGACCGAATTGGATGCTGCGGTGGCCGCAAT
>CAZCIE010000100.1:0-1666 GCA_964498955.1 uncultured Saccharimonas sp. (SeqCode)
ACCCAATAACTTAGCCAATTCGTTTTTTTGGTAGTTTGATTGTGAACTTCCATGACTAGACCCATCAAATTCATGATTCCACTAAGTGCAAATAACATGACAAGGCTGGAAATATCATATATTCCAACCAATAATGCAATTGCGACCATCATTATACTTGCCGAAAACGAATATTCAATCCAGCGCGCTTTGTTAATGCCAATTTGCAAATCCGAATTATACTTTTTGTTATAAACGGTCGCGATTATAAGATGAGCACCCGCACAAATGAACAAGAATATTGCAATTAACATTGGTAATGAAAAATCAAATAAAAATTTCGTTGTAGGCTGTAGGCTTTGCAATAATGGTTGAAATTTTAAATATGTCCCACTAATTGGTAATGTAAATACTTTACTTAAGATTAATACCACTATAGCTTGTGCTAGGTGTAAAAAACCAGCGATTAAGTTAATATTGCGCAAAGCTTTCGTTGTTATATCTTTACTCATGCTTAAATTATATCATTAATAATGATAATTATTTTTCAACTTTTGCTAATACAATAGTGTAGTTTTTGCCATAGTGTTTGGCACATTTAGGGCAGGTCGTATAGAAAAAGTAAATATCGCCAATCTTTTTACCTTGCTCAACTGCATAATCCTGCATCGATTTAGCCCATTTTGGGGCATTTTGATATGGACCCATAAAAACTTGCGTCAAAAACGTGCCATCCAAAACTACATTTTCGGCACAATCGATTTCTTTGCTGACAGCATATAATTGCTCGGCTTTCCATGGCGAAATATCATGGGTTAAAATCATTCCTTGTTCGTCTGGCATTTTTGCACCAGATTCCGTGGCGCATTTATCTAGCTTTTCCATAACTTTGCCCATATTAACTGGGACATACATAATGCTGTTTGTATACATTCTTATAAATTTTTTGTTTTCAAACTTTATCTCTTTTTTATCCCAATCTTTGATATTTGGGACAGGGCAACAACCCGTCTCGTTTTTGTTTGTATAAGTATTTGGTATATTCATAACACGCTCCTTATTACAAATATATTATTGCACTGATATTTATCTTCTGCGTTTGACTTGTTTGCGGCGAATTACCAAAAGTAAACTGAATGAAATGTCTGCTAGCGCCCAATACAGTGGGTATAGAACAGATACGAAGTTATATTCACGCAAAGCAATTAATGCTAAACAAAAACGTAATGCGTTTAATGCAAAAGTTAATAACGTTTCCGAATAAGGCTTATCGTATGACTTGCGAATTGTTGGCAAAAACCCAAGGGTATCAACTACACAAAGCAAAATTACAGAAATAACTGGTTGTTTTGCAACAAGCCACACAACCAAAGATATTAATGCGGCAATAAAAAACACTACATCAATTTTTTTGATAACTAAATGAGCAGATTTTTGAGCTAGGCCGACAAAAAACACTGTCAAGCATACCAAACCAGCCGCAAATGTAACAAAAGCCCCCATGCCAGCCGAAGCTTGTATTTGTAGCCCGAATGATATCATCGCAACAACCGCCCAAATCAACCAAGTAAATACGTGTGGCTTGGTTTTGCGCTTAATCAAATCTCGAAAATACGGAATATAAGCCGCAAATGTCAAAATAATTGCAATAATACCGATTATGCTTTTCATTGTTTCTATAATACCA
>CAZCIE010000101.1:0-1658 GCA_964498955.1 uncultured Saccharimonas sp. (SeqCode)
CAATCGCCTCAACTGCAGCTTTAGCAATGTCAATTGTATGCATTTTTGGCTGCAAATCATAAGTCGCAATTTTGTCAGATGGTATTAACTTTCGGTCTTCACCTGGGAATGGCTCTTCGCGCATTCCAGAAAAAATCGTCGTGACATAAATCCATTTTTCAGTCTCAGTCACCCTGAACTGTTTTAGGCCAGCCTTACTGACGATCTCGCCCAAAGTATCGGTTGGAAACTCGCGCTCATATGCATGAGGTGCTGGAACACCTTCATAATATTCAAATGTACAAACAAAATGGATATCTAGTTTTTTATCACGCTTAAAAGATGTGAAGTTAGATTCGACAAAAGCTTTGGTAATTTCAATTGCTCGATCAGTCCGTAGGTTGGCCCAAATCAAAGCATCGCCGTCTTGTACTAATCCGACTGGTGCGCCAGCATCATCAACAATTACTGTTGGGCTGATAAACTCATCGGTTTCAACAAAATCTTTGCCATTATTTTTATCGACTTCGGCTCGTGCGTAGGCATTTTCGATTGCCTCTTTGGCAGTTTTAGCAGTATATTGTGCCTGGCCGTTAGTCATAGCATTATAACCAGCCTCGACTCGTTCCCAGCGATTATCCCGATCCATGACATAACTGTGCCAACCTTACCAACACCGGTTTCTGCGAATACTTTTTCTAGTCTGTCCAGATAAACCAAGGCCTCGGTCGGTGCAGTGTCGCGGCCATCTGTGAAAAAGTGAACCACGACATTTTTTACATCATGATCTGCGGCCAACTTTACTAACGAATGGACCAGAATATCGTAACTATGAACGCCGCTGTTGGACATTAGGCTGGCAATATGCAAAGTTGAATTATTGTTCTTCACATATTCGATCGCGTCCAGATATGCCTTGTTATTATTGACTTCACCAGATGCAATAGCGTTAGCAATTATCCCCTGAGGCAAATAAACATTGCGCCCAGCACCAATAATAAAGTGGCCGATTTCGCTGCTGCCTTGATGACCAGCCCACAGCCCAATTGCTTCGCCACCTGCACCAATTTCGGTGTGAGGGTAGTTTTGCCATAGTTTATCCATGTTTGGAGTTTTGGCCAGACTTATTGCATTACCGGGGCCAGCCGGAGCGATGCCCCAGCCGTCTAAAATCAGATAGACAACAGGCCGTTTCATTAACGCAATTCTTCTTCAATTCTCATCAAACGGTTATATTTACAAACACGCTCACCCCTGGTTGGACCAACTTTTATGTATGCCGAGCCGACTGCCACTGCCAAGTCCACCATAAATGTGTCGTTGGTTTCGCCACCACCACGATGTGACGGCATTGTCATTAATCCGTTTTCGTTTGCCAACAAGCAGCAATCGACAGTTTCGGTTAATGTACCAGCTTGGTTTAGTTTAATCAAAATCGCTGTAGCAGCTTTCATATCAATTGCCTTTTGCCATAATTTAACATTTGTTACTGTCAAATCGTCGGCAATCAAAGGGAATTTGTTGTTAATAACAGCCGCTAACTTTGGCCAGTTATCCCAGTCAAACTCCGACAACATATCTTCCATAGAAACAATAGGATATTTTTCGATCCACGGTTTGTAATAATCAATCAATTCTTGGGAAGTTAATTCTTTGCCCTCTAGACTTAGGTTATATTT
>CAZCIE010000102.1:0-1616 GCA_964498955.1 uncultured Saccharimonas sp. (SeqCode)
GTTGTTTATGATTTACGATTTGATCCGACGCCGTATCTGCAAATGGATTCAAAAACTTTGGCAAAAAAGCTATATGCCACCTGGGAAGAGCGTCAAGCTGATGATTTTATCAAATTACCAGTCAAAGAATTGCAATATAATCATGCGCCAGCGGTTGCGCCGTTAGGTGTTTTGACGCAAAATGACGGTTGGAAAAAGATATCGCTGGATGAAGCGACAATTACCAAGAACAAGGACATTTTGCTGTCAGCGCCAGAATTTGCCGAAAATATCCGTACAATCTTTGAAAATAGAGAGGAATATAAAAAATCGAATGATCCAGAATTGCAACTTTATGATGGATTTGTGCCAGATGTTGACAAGATGCGGATGGAAAAGGTGCGAAATTCCAGTGCCGACGAATTAGCTGATTTTAACCCTAATTTTACAGATGAGCGGTTAGAACCGCTGTTGTTGCATTATAAAGCTCGAAATTATCCAAAAAGCCTGTCGCAAGATGAACAGATAGAATGGGAAAAGTGGCGAACCGCCAAGATTACTGCTGAATTGCCAGCCTTTGCAAAATCATTGCAAAAATTGGTAACCTCGACAACAGATGAGAAAAAGCTCTTTATTTTGCAAGAACTGCAATTATGGGCCGAATCCATCGCCCCAGCTGATATTGATAACTAGCAAAAACACTGGAAAAAGTCGCCAATAAAGAGTATACTTGTCGGGATATGCCAGAGGTTATTAAGGTTGTAGGTGCGCGCGAGCACAATTTAAAGAACATAAATGTCACGATTCCTCGTGACAAGTTTGTGGTGATTACAGGTTTGTCTGGTTCAGGCAAATCGTCATTAGCTTTTGATACTATTTATGCTGAAGGTCAGCGTCGATACGTCGAAAGCTTGTCCAGTTATGCCCGCCAGTTTTTGGGCATGATGGAAAAACCAGATGTTGATTATATCGAAGGTCTTAGTCCGGCGATTAGCATCGACCAAAAATCTACCAGCCGAAACCCACGCAGTACAGTGGCAACTGTGACCGAAATTTATGATTATTATTTGCTCGAATTGGCGTGCCGCATTGTCCAGTTTGCGGTAAACCAGTTACGCGCCGAACATCCGAAACGATTATTGATGAAATTATGAAACTGCCTGCTGGTGCAAAGTTGATGATTTTGGCGCCAATTGTAAAGGCAAAAAAAGGCGAGCATGCGCACATTCCTGAACAATATAATCGTCTTGGTTTTGCTAGAGCGCGGGTTGATGGTGTGGTTTATGCATTAGACGAGTTCCCAGAACTGGATAAAAATTACAAACACGATATCGAAATTGTAATCGACCGAGTCGTAATGGCGCCCGAAATCTTGGGACGAGTTAGCCAATCTGTCGAACAAGCGCTTGAAATTGCTGATGGAATAATTAAAGTATTGAATAATGATGACAATTCGGTTGTTGCATACAGCCAAAGATACGCTTGTTTGGACCATCCAAACGAAGACATTCCTGAATTGGAACCTCGCTTATTTAGTTTTAATGCTCCGCAAGGTGCTTGTCCTGTTTGTACAGGGCTGGGCAATCGGCTAGAAGTTGATCCAGCGCTAGTGCTAAACCCGAACTTAACAATTTCCG
>CAZCIE010000103.1:0-1083 GCA_964498955.1 uncultured Saccharimonas sp. (SeqCode)
CGAACCTTTTTAAGTTCTTCTTCGTAATGAATAATGGCTTGATTAATCTTGTCTTCGTATGGTTTTGTATCAAACATAGTGTAGCTATTATAGCTAAAAATGACGATTTTCGCTAATTAATAGAAAAATAAGGCTATTTCGCGACTCGAAAACCGCTCATATCCGAGTTCATGCTATCACAAGTAACGCTATCTGCATCCTTACAAAATACCTCAAACTGATAAACCCCTTTAAAATTTGGATTAATCAAGCTTGACCCTCTAAGGATTATATTATTGCCGATAGATACAGGTTTGTTAGAATTGTTAGGGTATATTACACGCCCCAATCCAAATGCGTGTGCCTCTTGATTATTAATGCCTTTGACCGCTGCCATTTGAGGTGAAATAATAATCTTATCGCTTTCAGTACTAATATCACTATAGTATTTTAAGGCTTCATCGTTAACCACAAAAGTTCCTTGTTTAATTCGTCCATCAACATATTCTGCTTTTTTGCCAGAAAAATCCCAAATAATACCTCCGTTGCTAAGTCGATAAGTCCGTCTTTCCGCTATATTTGGGCTGTCGCCAAGACCATAATATCCACCGTCAGAATCTTTTCCAGGCAACAAATCTAATGATAATAAATTTGCAGCGCCAGAATACAATGTCCCTGACGCAACCTTATTGCTTGACCAATTGTCTGCCACGCCCATGACATTTTGGGCAATTGTCAACCATTCAGATTCAGTGATCAAATGGCAACCATCACATGCTTCGCTGGCATACTCAGTCGCTTCATTTTTGGAAATATTCGTCCACGACTGTGCATAAGGCTCGCTAACTGCTTTATTGCTGCCGTTGTTCTGAGCTTCATATTTCATTACACAAAAAGCAGGTTGCCCGTAAGTAATACTGCCCGGTACGGGTATAAAACCCTCTGGGCAATCTTCGGGGTCAGGGTCTGTGAATGGCTTAAGGCCAGTGCCACCTGGTTCTGGGTCAGGTGTCTCATCAGGCGACGGGCTTGGGTCGGGTCTTGGCATACAGCCACCCAATTCCTTCATATAGATTTCATTGTATAAACAGTACAAATAATTTG
>CAZCIE010000103.1:1093-1558 GCA_964498955.1 uncultured Saccharimonas sp. (SeqCode)
TGAATGGCTTAAGGCCAGTGCCACCTGGTTCTGGGTCAGGTGTCTCATCAGGCGGTGGATTAGGATCTGGATTTGGGTCGGGCCTTGGCATACACCCACCCAACTCCTTCATATAGATTTCATTGTATAAACAGTACAAATAATTTGGGTTCTCGTCCTCGTCGAAATAATCAAGGCGATTATTTGGGCTAAGATCAAAGCATAAGCTAGACTCACTTTCCTCACAGCTAGGACCGGAACCCATGTCATCTGGATAACCATCTTTTTCTATTTGGTACATGGCCAAAGCCTTTGATACCTTATCTGCATCAGATGTAACAGTAGCACCTGTTGCACTTTTCACAACACCCTTATATACAACAAAAGTTATCGCGGCAAGTATCCCAATTATCACTATTACAACTAATAGCTCGACGATAGTAAACCCCCGCCGTCTATCACTTCTACCTACTCTAGCCGTTTTTT
>CAZCIE010000104.1:0-1537 GCA_964498955.1 uncultured Saccharimonas sp. (SeqCode)
AGAACGACTAAAAAATGCAGGCATATTACTGGGTATTAAATTAGTTGATAGCATAATAATCACGAAAAAATCATTCATACAAATCAGATAGACACAGTGTCAATTACAGAGTAAAATAGTATCAAAGGAGAACTTTGATGGATATTCAAAAACTTGAAGCTACTTTGTGGCAGGCCGCAGATAAATTAAGGGGAAGTGTTAACTCGTCGGATTATAAATATGTCGTTTTGGGGCTGATTTTCCTTAAATATATTTCGGATGCTTTTGAAGTCCAAAAACAGGCAGCTATTAAAGAGGGTTTTAATCCAGAGGATAGAGATTACTACTCGCAAGATAACGTTTTTTGGGTTCCAACTGAAGCTCGCTGGGATTATTTGTCCGAAAATTCTAAACAACCAAATATCGGCGTTTTGATTGATAATGCAATGGATGCTGTGGAACGTGATAACCCGTCGCTGAAAGGTGTTTTGCCAAAAGATTTTGCACGCGAGGCTCTTGATAAACGTCGTTTGGGTGAATTAGTTGATTTATTTAGTAATACAACTTTCAAAACCGAAAATGCCAAAGATTTATTAGGCCGTGTTTATGAATATTTTATGGGTATGTTTGCCAATTCTGAAGGCAAACATGGTGGCGAATACTTTACGCCATCCAGTATCGTTCGTTTGTTGGTCGAAATGATTCAGCCATATCATGGACGCGTTTTTGACCCTTGCTGTGGTAGTGGTGGCATGTTTGTTCAGTCGGAGAAGTTTGTTACAGAACATTCTGGGCAAATTGGTGATATTGCAATTTATGGTCAAGAACTAAATCACACAACTTGGCGTTTAACAAAAATGAATATGGCAATTCGTGGTATTGACGCTGATATTCGTCAGGGTGATTCGATGCAAGATGATAAACACAAAGATTTGCGGGCTGACTTTATATTGGCAAATCCGCCATTCAACATTAGTGATTGGGGTGGGGAATTATTAACCGATGATATTCGTTGGAAGTTCGGTATTCCACCAAAAGGTAATGCCAACTTTGCTTGGGTGCAACATTTTATTCATCATTTATCGCCAACTGGTATTGCCGGATTTGTGCTTGCAAACGGTAGTATGAGTAGCCAAAGTAGTGGCGAAGGCGAGATTCGCAAAAAGATTGTTCAGGCCGGTTTGGTTGATTGTATTGTGACACTGCCAAGTCAATTATTCTTTAACGTAGCGATTCCGTGTTGTTTGTGGTTTATTAACCGTGATCGTAAGAATCGTAGTGACGAAGTGTTGTTTATCGATGGTCGTAATTTGGGCCATATGATAAATCGTAAAAACAAGGAATTATCAACCGAAGATATCGCCAAAGTTGCCGATATTTACCACAATTGGCAAAAGCAAGACGGATCATACGCTGATATTGATGGCTTTGCAAAATCTGCGAGTATTAGTGAAATCGCCGAAAATGATTATGTACTAACCCCTGGGCGATATGTTGGTAGTGAGGCCGTCGAGGATGACGATGAATACGGCGACGACGCGGGCGACGACGACCTCCG
>CAZCIE010000105.1:0-1511 GCA_964498955.1 uncultured Saccharimonas sp. (SeqCode)
TCATTTTTATGGTTAAAAAGGAACTGGTCTTTGGTTCTTTGCCAAAAGAAAGAACGGGAGATTGCGCCACAGGCGGTGGATACCATCTACCATCTGCGCTATAATTACTACAGATGATACCATTCAAAAACAGATTCCACGGCCACAATAGCCTGGACTATACTTATAAAAACAGCCAAACTACTCGCAGCCGGCTGATGAATATTAAGAGTGTCGTCAATAAAAAGCGTACAGATTCACGGGTTGCTGTGGTTATTGGCAAAAAGGTAGTAAAAAGCGCAGTCCGACGCAATTTGGCTCGTCGGCGAGTTTACGAGATAATCCGACCAAAGATTGCAGATTTTACTGCTGTTTGTGATGTTGTAATTACTATAACATCTAGCGAATTATTATCTTTAACACATACAGAACTAGCAGATCAACTTGGTCATCTGTTAGCGCAAGCTCAGATTATTAAAAAATAAAAATACTATTGACAAATCCATACAAAAGGCATACAATTCTTGTATGAGTACACAAACATTCAACTTATCAATGCCAAAAGCCTTAGTAGAGGTTTTGGATGAGCGTGCCAAAAAAGAATATTCCAGTCGCAGTGATTATATCCGCAAGGCTGTTATTAATCAGATGCGCATTGAAGAGTCGATGGAGGTTTTATTAAATAAGACAAATAAAAAAGGCTCTGAATTAGGCATCAAAAACGAACAACAAGTTTATGACATCATAGCGGACAAATAACGACTGTGCGCATTGTAATCGACAGTAATGTTTGGATATCGGCTTTGGTTTTTGGCGGTAATCCAAGAATTGTTTTCGAGCAGGTTGTCTTAAATGGCTGGGTCATCGTTGTTTCTGAAGAAATTTTTATCGAAGTCCGCCGAGTATTGTCAATCAAGTTTCCGGATTTTCTGGATGACTTTGGGGTATTTCAGGCACTCTTACGGTCGCATATTGCATTAGCAGAGTTAGGCCAGTTAACAGTTTCGGCATGTCGAGATGACGACGATAATCGGGTAATCGAGACAGCTATTATTGGTAAATCTTTAAATATTATTACTGGTGACCGTGATTTATTAGTGCTTGAAAAATATAAACAGATTGCAATTGTCACTCCAGCTGATTTTTTACAGAGAGAAAAAGTGTGACCTTAAATACCACCACAATACAATCCATTCGATTAACCAAAAACTCATAATCTACATTGTTCCTGTTTTCTGCTATAATAGGTCTCAGAAATAAATTTTCTGAGGAGTTTTTGATTATATGTTTAATGCGATTGTCGTAAAACCGATTTTTAACCTACTTTTTGTCTTGTACAGCCTGATACCAGGTGGCGACTTTGGTATTGCCGTTATTATATTCACGATTTTTGTTCGGTTGTTAATGTGGCCACTAGTGAAAAAGCAGCTACATCAGGCCAAAGCAATGCAAAAACTTCAACCCGAGATGGCCAAGATTAAGATTCAGGCGAAGGGTAATAAACAGATGGAAAGTATGCTGATGATGGAACT